>CACZRA010000437.1 GCA_902783395.1 uncultured Lachnospiraceae bacterium | reverse complement strand
ATTTTACGCTATTCAAGGTTATTTAGATAGCAACCCGATATCTTGTCAATGTTCGATATATATTATTATACCGAACAAGTGTTCTGCTGTCAACCATGAATGAGAAAATAGCCTTTTGTTTTTAAAGGGGACGAAAGCGGGAAAGGTCACAGGAGTTTCATTTTGATTTTTGGAGGAATGGCATAAAAATGGCAGACTGGGTGATAGTGGTAGACGATGATGAGAAAAACCTGACGATGGCGGGGCGGATTCTTAGCAAGGCACAGATGAAGGTGACCGCGATCAAATCGGGAGAGGCACTGATAGGCTTCCTTAAGGAAAAGGATATGCCGGATCTTATCCTGCTTGATGTAAAGATGCCCGGGATGGACGGCTTTGAGACCCTGTCAGAGCTTCGGAAGGTTGAGGGAGCAAAGGATGTCCCCGTTATCTTCCTTACTGCGGACGATAACGAGGAAACGGAGACGAAGGGGCTTCTGATGGGGGCTGTGGATTTTATCAAAAAGCCCTTTGCGCCGGAGGTGCTCACCATAAGGGTCAGGCACATGATCGACCTCGATCATCTGCAGAGAAATCTCATTCAGGAGGTCGACAGGAAGACAAAGGAAAACGAAAAAATGTTCCTGCATATCGTATCGTCACTTGCCGCGGCCATCGATGCGAAGGATTCCTATACAAACGGACATTCCGGCAGGGTGGCGGAATACGCGAAGGAGATCGCAAAACGAAGCGGGTATCAGGAAAAGCAGCAGGAGGACATCTATATGATGGGGCTCCTTCATGATGTCGGCAAGATAGGCATACCTGATGCCGTGATAAATAAACCCGCGAGACTCACCGACGAGGAATACGACATAATAAAAAACCACCCGGCCATGGGAGCCCGTATCCTCGGAAGCATCAGGGAAAAGAGGCATCTCGCGGACGGTGCCAGATGGCATCATGAGCGTTATGACGGCAGCGGATACCCCGACGGACTTAAGGGGGAGGACATACCGGAGGTAGCAAGGATCATAGCGGTGGCGGATGCCTATGATGCCATGACGAGCCACAGAAGCTACCGCAGGCCCCTTTCGCAGGCCGTAGTAAAGGAGGAGCTTGAGAAGGGCATGGGTACGCAGTTTGATCCGAGATTCGCAAAGATAATGATCGGCATGATAGAAGAAGATACGGAATACAGGCTGAGAGAGGAGTAGGATATTTTGGAAGAAAAACACAGCATAGACGATCTTACACAGACATCGCACATAGTTATCCTTTTCAGTTATACGCTGTTTTCCAGCATACTTATCGCGGAATCCCTGCTTCTTGGATGGGAGACCTGGGCTGTGCTCCTGATCAGCGCAGGGCTGCTCATAGCGTGGGTCTTACATATCAGACAGACGATAAACGAACGCACAAGACAGTGGATATACTCACTTATGATGATGGCTACATTCTTTTATTACGGCAGCCATACGACCTCGACCTTCGATCTCTGCGGAGTCATGGGGACGGTTATCATCATCTATTCGATGACGGGACAGGAAGCCTTTATCTACCTTTGCCAGGTCACGTATATGCTTACTTTTTTCTATGCCATAGCGATGCTGATACAGACGGGTGAGCATTTTGACGCCCTTCTCATCACCAGATCGATGCTTCATGTGTTCCTGATCCTTCTCATGGGCTGGGTCGCCCGGGTCATAATAGACCGCTGGGGATCGATAATGAAAAAGGTCGATGCGGAGTCCTCCGATCTTAGAAAGCAGATCGAGCGCCTGAATGATTTCCTTGCCAATATTTCCCACGAGATCCGCACTCCCGTCAACGCGATCATCGGACTTACGGGCGTCTGCATCAGGGAGGAGAAGGAAGAAAAGATCAAAAACGATATGGTCTCGGTGGCCGAAGCCGGTAAAAAGATCGGTGAGCTGGTAGGGGATATCCTGGACTACTCGGAGATAGACATGAATACCCTGACAGTCAACAGGGATGATTATATGCTTTCCTCTCTTCTTAGCGACATAGTGAGCGAGATCTCTCCTGCGAGGAAGGATGAGCTGGAGCTCGTTATCGACGTGGATCCGGATATACCCTCCGTCATGAACACGGATGTCGGCAAGCTAAAGAGGATACT
>CACZRA010000436.1 GCA_902783395.1 uncultured Lachnospiraceae bacterium | reverse complement strand
CATGATCCCCAGGGTTGCGCCGACTTCCCTTCCGAGTCCGGGACTTGTCAGCCTTCTGGCGGCGTTCTCAACACATTCCCCGGTTCCTGCGATATATCCTCCTGCCGGAGCCAGTCCTCCGCCCGGGTTTTTTATCAGGGAACCCACAGCCATATCGGCCCCCACATCAGTCGGCTCGATATCCTCGACGAATTCCCCGTAACAGTTGTCTACCATTATGATCAGACCGCTTTTCAGGGATCTGATGTGATCTATACACTCTCCTATCTGCCTTACCGAAAAGCTGCGCCTGTCTGAATATCCCTTTGATCTCTGTATGGCGATAAGCTTTACATCATCTGTAAGCCTGTTCTTTATTTCCTCAAGATCAAAGCTGCCGTCGTCCTTAAGCAGTACTTCGTCATATCCAATACCGTATTCCCTCAGCGATCCCTTTGAGTCCCTGATCCCGATCACTTCTTCAAGAGTATCGTAAGGCCTTCCCGATACAGAAAGCATCTTATCTCCCGGTCTGAGGTTTGACATAAGGGCAAGGGCAAGGGCGTGTGTGCCGCAGGTTATCTGAGGCCGTACAAGCGCGTCCTCAGTATGGAATATATCCGCATATACCCGCTCCAGCACCTCGCGACCCATGTCATTATATCCGTATCCGGAGCTTCCCATGAGACAGGCCTCCTGAACCTGCTCCTTTCTGAAGGCATCGAGAACCTTCATCTGGTTATACTCAGCCATCTCGTCTGCCTTAAGAAATATGTCCGAAAGCCCTCTTATGATCTTTTCGCAGTGATCATATACCTCCCGGTCTATTCCGAGATCCTTATACGCCTCATATCTGTCCATAAATAACTCCTGCAAGGTATTCTGCCATTTCTTCGGTATCCTTATACTCCGTCACATCGATCCATGTGACATTTTTCTCGCGCCGGAACCACGTGAGCTGTCTCTTTGCAAAATGCCTTGTCTGTTTTTTTATCTCCGAAACGGCAGTATCAAGATCATACCTGCTCTCAAGATGATCATTTATCTGTCTGTATCCGAGCCCCTGCATCGAAGTCATATCCCTTGTAACACCCATAGCCCGAAGGTGCTGCACCTCTTCCAGAAGCCCGTTATCCATCATTATCTCAACTCTTTCGTCGATCCTCCGGTACAGCTGCTCTCGGGGCATGCTGAGTACAAAACAGGCCGCATTATATGCGGGCTCCCTCTTTCTCTCCTCGGCATTTTTCTCCGACATCAGCCTTCCCGTGAGTTCATGATACTCTATGGCCCTTATTATCCTCTTCGCATTACCGTGATAAAGCTTTGCCGATACGGGATCAAAGCCTGCAAGTCTTTCTTCCATGGCATCCGTTCCCTGATCCGCACTCTCACTCTCAAGCTTTTTCCTGAGCTTAGGGTCGGTCTCACCCTCTGCGAATTCGATACCGTATAGCAATGCCCTGATATAGAATCCGGTTCCGCCGCATATTATCGGGAAATGCCCCCTCTGCTTTATGCCGTGGATGACCTCCGCAGCCTCTTTGCAAAAAACAGATACATTATATTCTTCATAAGGCTCGAGTATATCAATCATATGATGGGGGATCCCCTGCATCTTATCCGCATCAAGCTTTGCGGAGCCTATGTCCATATGTCTGTATACCTGTATCGAATCCGCGGAAACGATCTCCCCGTCCGTAAGCTTTGCCAGTCTTATAGCCGTTTCCGACTTCCCGGAGGCGGTGGGTCCGGATATGACCGCAAGCTCTTTTTTCATACTATCCTCTTGAAAAACTTTTCCAGATCTCTTTGGGTGAACTCAACCATCGTCGGTCTGCCATGGGGACAGTTATAGGGATTGTCAAGCATGAGCAGCTTTGTTAGAAGCTCGTCAGCCTCCGCGGCCGAAAGCCTGTTACCTCCCTTTACCGCAGCCTTGCATGACATCTGCGCAAGCCTGTCACGGATCATGGAAACATCGCCTGTATCAGATCCGGGTTCATCAAGCTCATCCAGAAGATCCGTAAAAAGCTCCTTGTCATTAAGCTTCATAAAGCCGGAGGGAACTGCCCTCAGTGCGTATTCATTTCCGTCAAACTTCTCAATCTCATACCCCAGTGATGAAAAAGCCTCGGAATACCTTTCCACGGTTTCCTCCTGTCTTCCGCTTAAGGTTATGAGTACCGGGGGATCCACATACTGCGATGCGACCTTCCTTTCTTTATAAGCCCTGACGAATTCCTCATACATCACCTTCTCATGAGCGGCATGCTGGTCTATCAGGAGCATCTTGTCCTTATATTCAATGATCCAGTAGGTATCAAAGACACAGCCGACGATCTTAAAGACCGGTCTGTTTTCCGGCTGAATGATCCTGTCTTCAAAAAGATCGATCTGCACGGCTTCCTCTTCCGTCTCAGGCTGATCTGCGTTATTCTCTCCGGCAGACATTTCTGCAATAGGTTCGGCCTCTTCAAACACAAGGATATCAGGCTCTCCTGTTTCCACGAAGAAGGAACTGACGGCATTTGATCTTCCGAGATGGTCAATAGCGGCTTTTCCCGCGGTTTCAAAAGGCTCAGGCGCCTTTTTTTCGACCGTGTATTCCCTCTTTTCCTCAGGTGCGAGCTCTATCCTGTTGATCAGCTCCGTTCCCCGCAAAACCTGTTCCGTGCTTTTTTCCACAAAATCATAAACCGTGTTTCCCAGAGAAAACTTAACCTCGGTCTTTCTGGGATGGACGTTCACATCCACCATGCCCGGGTCAAGGGTCATGAACAGATAGACAAAGGGAAACTTATGCTGCATCAGGAACGGCTTATAGGCAGCCTCCACGGCCCTTTCCAGTACCTTATCGGATACCGCATGACCGTTAACGAAAAACACCTCACGGCTTCTGTTGTTTCTTGCAACATAAGGCTTAGCGATATATCCGGTGACGGACATGCCGTTATCCGACGCCCCTACGGGTATCAGCGCATCAGATACTTCTCTCCCGTATACACGGTAAATATTGTCCTTTACCGATCCGTTGCCGGAGGTAACAAGCTTGTTATCATTGTCTATGATATATTTGAATGCGATATCCGAGCGTTCTATCGCTATCTTCTGTATGAATTCGGTAATATAACCTGCTTCGGTCATGGCGCTCTTCAGAAATTTCCTTCTTGCGGGAACATGCAGGAAGAGGTTTCTCGCGATCAGGGTCGTCCCTTCACCGCAGCCTACCTCCTCACATGAGATCTCTTTCCCGCCCTCTGTCTTATACAGAATCCCCGTAAGCCGGTCTCTTGTCTTTGTGACCATCTCTACCCCGGCAACAGCCGCTATGGTGGACAGGGCTTCCCCTCTGAAGCCCAGACTCCTTATATCAAAAAGGTCATCCGCACTCCTTATCTTGCTGGTGGCATGAGGCGTGAAGGCCTGACGTACCTCTGAGGCTTCTATTCCCGTTCCGTTATCAGTGACACGGATGAAATCTATCCCGCCTCCGCGTATCTCTACGGTAATGGCATCCGCGCCGGCGTCTATAGAGTTTTCGACCAGCTCCTTTACGACAGACAGAGGTCTTTCGATCACTTCTCCTGCTGCGATCTTGTTTATGGTTGCTTCATCGAGAAGTTCAATCT
>CACZRA010000435.1 GCA_902783395.1 uncultured Lachnospiraceae bacterium | reverse complement strand
TGGGATACACGTTGTCCGAAAGCTCATAAGCTCCCGGAGGCTTTATCATAAGACGTCTGAATTCCTTATATGCCTTTATCCCGTAGATCAGGTCGATATGTCTCCCCGACATCCCGCGGGCAAGAGAAAGAACCGCTTCAACATGGCGTCTTCCGATATCCTTTGATCTTCCGGCAGCCCTTATCAGCGCTTCCTTTATGACCCGTGCCGCGACTGCCTTGTGCAATAGTTCGAATCTGTCAAGATCTACAGTGATCACTCCTGCCCTTCCGTCCCCGTATATCACACAATCGTCAGATGCCCTCCCCGCCTCTTCGGCCAGAAGATCCTCCAGAAGGGCAGCATCCTCGGCTGTCTCGCAGATATGCCGCAGCGCTCCATCATTTACCTTCAAAAGCTCCGGTATCACCGCATGACGGATCCGGTTCCTTGCGATATTGAGATCTTCGTTGGTAAGATCGGTCCTGTAAGGTATCTTCCGCCTGCTTAAGAAGTCTTCGATCTCCCTCCTCGTGACACATAAAAGCGGCCTTATATACCTTCCGCGCACAGGCTCCATTCCCCTTAAGCCTCTTATCCCCGAGCCTCTTACGCTGTTAAATAAAAATGTCTCCGCCTGATCGTTCATATGATGCGCGAGAGCGATCCTGTCCGCATCTATACCGGAAAAAACACGGTAACGTCCGTTTCTTGCGGCCTCCTCCAGGGTAGTCCCTGTTTCCTCCGCAAGGGCTTTTGCATCGATCCGCACTGCCTCGACCGGTATCCCGAGCCTTTCGCATTCTCCCTTGACAAAAGTCATATCGTCAAGCGAAGCCTGTCCTCTTATCCCATGCTCCACATGTACCGCGGAAAGGGTTATTCCCAGATCATCCGCCATATCATGCAGCAAAAAAAGAAGGCACATGCTGTCCGCGCCTCCCGATACCGCCACGCATACGCTTCCGCCCTGCTTTATCATACCGTGACGGCTGATATAATCCGTGACTTTTCCCGTGATATCACTTTCCATCTTCTGTTTTAAATACTATCTCGTTTTCATGTACAAGACCGAGCTTTTTCTTTGCCATCTCCTCGGCGTACTTTTTCGTTTTGGTGTACTTTTCAAATTCCTCCAGCTCCCCTGTTCTCTGCTCCTCGGCCTCGAGCTGGGTCGTAAGCTGCTCTTCCCTCTCCTTCAGAGCCCTGTCCTTTTCCATAAGGCTTTTGCTGTCGACACAGATGACGGTGAGCAGAAGACCTACGATGATGAGGATAGCAAAAACAGACAGCCGGCTGTGTCTGATCCGCCTGTACATCGCCGCTTTTCGCTTCCCCTTCTTTTTTTCCCTGCTGTACCGCATCTTCCCTTCCGTACACCAAAATGCGAATAGTTATGTTAACGATATCACATCTGCGGTTTTTATGCAACAGAATTGGGAATTAACATTTTCCTTGCGTTTTAGGGCTTGTTAGGTATAGAATTTATGTATGTATACACTTGATCAGGATAATGTAAGAGATATAACGGAAAAGATACTCTCGGGATCGGAGTTTGAAAAGCACGGTCTGTATGCACTGCATTTCATGACTGAAAACATCCATACCCCGATCATGATAGGCGATGCCTATGAGACAGAGGGCAAGGACGGGATCCCGTCAGGTCTCTATCAGAAGCTTACCGGGGACAGTCCTTATTTTCTCGGATTTGTGGATCTGAACGAGGGACTGACCGCTATAGCAAAAGGTTTTGCCGGAGATGAGTTCGAGGATGACGTGGAATTCATCAGGGACGCTACGGGAGAGTTCATTAACCGCATAAACGGTGAGTATGTGATAGCTTCTTCAAAGTCGGATATCATGCTTGAGATGGAGCCCCAGCTTTTCCTTGAGGAAGATGAGGCCGCATCTGTCATCCATCCCCAGTGCATCCTGCATATTCCGGTTAATATCGGAGGATGTGATGCAGAGATGCTTTTCGTAAAGATGAAGGCCTGAGGCTACGGGGATGTTATAAGCTCCCGCATGGGACCTGCGAGATAAAGACTTCCGCATATTATGGCTGCAGTATCATACTGCAGCTTTTTTATTTCTTCGAATGCTTCACCGGGAGTATGGGCTATAATGAGCTCAGGCTCCTCTGTCTCCTGCCTTATGATTCGTGCAAGCTCTTCCGCCTTGAGAGTCCTGGGATTGGGCACCTCACATACTATCACCCTGTCAGACAGGGGCAGCAGCAGCCGCAGCATTTTTTCATACTCTTTATCACGAAGTATCCCGAGACATAGAGTGACCTTCCCGTCACCGAAGTATTCCTTTAATGTAGCGGCAAGCGCCCGGGCACCGTCTTCATTATGCGCCCCGTCCGCTATGATAAGAGGTGTCTTTGACAGGATCTCAAACCTTCCCGGCCAGACTGCGTCATTTATTCCCTCATGAATAAAGTCCTCAGTCATGTCAAAAGGAAGAAGCTTCAGCGCCTGTATCGCAAGCGCAGCATTGTCCGCTTCGTATGTGCCTGCCATTTTAGTGGAATAGCTTTCTCCGTTCAGGATGAACTGCTGGCCGGTTTTGTCTGAAGCAAGAGTTGAAGAAAGAGACCGCCTTTCAGAAGGAAGTTCGGCTGTAAAAAGAGATGCTCCTTTATCACGGCACATTTCTTCATAGACAGTCATTACGTCCTTATTTCCGGGATATACTATGACTCTGCCGCCTGGTTTTATTATCGAGGCCTTCTCATGTGCTATCTCTCTCAGAGTATTTCCGAGATACTGCATATGATCGAAGCTTATCTTTGTTATGACGGAAAGCAGTGAGGAGCTTATCACGTTTGTCGCATCAAGTCTTCCGCCGAGCCCGACCTCAAGTATCACCGCATCGACTTTATTATCAAGAAAATAACAGAAGGCCATGGCGAGCACCAGCTCGAATTCGGTCGGATCGCCCATGGCATGGGATCTCATGTATTCTGCCTTATCACGCACCTTTGTTGCATAACATGCAATGTCCGCCTCTGAGATCTCTTCCTCGTTGATCCTGATCCTTTCGGAAAATCTCGTAAGCTCGGGAGATGTGTAAAATCCTGTCCTGTATCCGGCCTTTACAAGTACTGAGAGCATATATGCCGCGACGCTGCCCTTCCCGTTAGTGCCAGCGATATGGATGCACCGGAGCTTCTCCTGCGGATCACCTAAAAGGGACATCAGGGTGCGGATGTTATCGAGGCCGAGTTTTGAGCCGAAGGCCGCCGTATCCTTTATATATTTTACCGCTTCATCATAGTTCATGGTATGTGTGCCCTTACGGCAGGACCTGAAAGAAGCTTTACCACGGCCGTAAGCAGTACGGCATTTATGGGGTACATGATAAGGACCTTTATGATGCGTCCCGTGAAGATGACGTAGAAGCTGTTTCCGTAGAGCAGCATCAGCCAAACAGGATTAAGGATCAGAGATACTATGATCGTATCAAGCGTAAGAGCAAGGAGGATTGCTCCTATGCTTCTGTTTTTTCCGAGTACTATACCGTAGATCACGCCCTGTATGACGGCGGAGACTGTAAAGCCCGGAAAGAATGCTCCCGTCGGCCGGACAAGATAGCAGAGTATGTCTGACAGGCCACCCGCTATACCGCCGTAGAGTGGACCGAAAAGAGTGCCGACAGCGGCTATGGGCAGAAACTGCAGTCTTATCTCGGATATCTGTGACAGGGGTATCTTGAAAAAACCGAGGATGACGGAAAGGGCAAGGAGCATTGCCGATATGGTAAGACGATGTATGGCTTTTTTCTGCAATTATTTTCCCTGAACCTTTCCTGCTTTGATCAGAGGATCCCTATGATATCACGGATATCATCAAGTCCGGTATCCCTCATGTATTTCTCTATCCCGTCAATTATCTTCATCGTTATGCCGGGATCGGTGAAATTCATCATTCCCACTGCGACCATCGTGGCTCCTGCCATCATGAGCTCTATGGCATCCTCATACGAGGCGACTCCTCCCATTCCTATGACCGGGATCTTTACCGCGTGGCTTGCCTCATATACCATCCTTACGGCGACAGGATGAATGGCGGGACCCGAAAGTCCGCCGGTCTTATTTGCGAGAACGAATTTCTTTCTGTAGATATCTATCTTCATCGCGGTCAGCGTGTTAATAAGGGAGAGTCCGTCCGCTCCTCCCTCTTCCGCGGCCTTTGCCATGACTGCTATGCTCGTGACATTTGGGGTGAGCTTCATGATGACCGGCTTCTTACCGGCTTTTGCCTTGCATCTTTCGGTAATGTCCTTAAGCATCAGGGGATCCGTTCCGAACTGTATCGCGCCCTGTTTTACATTCGGACAGGATACGTTTATCTCAAACATGGATACTCTGTCATCCTCCGACAGCCGCTCCAGTACGGCCTCATATTCCTCCGCGCTGTGGCCGCATACATTGACTATCACGGGCACATCACAGGATGAAAGAAACTTAAGATCACGTTCGATAAAGACGTCTATCCCCGGATTCTGCAGTCCTATCGCGTTCATCATGCCTGAAGGGGTCTCCGTCACTCTCGGTGCCGGGTTTCCCTCCCAGGGCTTATCCGATACACCTTTTGTGGTTATGGCTCCGAGCTTTTCTATATCCGTATATCTCGAATACTCCATGCCGGAGCCGAAGGTCCCCGATGCTACCGTGACCGGATTTCTGAAAGTATGTCCCGCAAAGTCGACTGTAAGATTTAATGAACTCATATATCCACCTCCGAAGCCGCAAAGACCGGACCCTCGGTACATATCCTCGCGTTTCTGACCCGGCTGTGTTCATCGGTATTTTTTGTTTTTACAACGCAGCCGAGACACACGCCGACTCCGCAGGCCATGTGCTCCTCAAGGCTTATCTATGATTCAGCCCCATGCTTTATGGCATGAGCCTTTACTGCGGAGAGCATGGGCATCGGTCCGCAGGCATAAATAAGATCTGCGGATATCTTTCTTTCGGCCAAGGCGTCCAGTACATTCCCGTGCAGACCCTCCGATCCGTCATCCGTGGTTATTATGGTATCATCACAGAGCTTCCTGAAATCATCTGCCAGAAAATGCTTCAGGCTGCTGTCCCTGTATCCCAGTACCGCCAAAGCACCGGATCCTTTTTCCCTCAGTTTTTTTGCGAGGAATAAAAGAGACGGCGCACCGAGTCCTCCGCCGAGAAGGACGATGCTTTTCTTATCTGTTGTCTTTTCATCATAAGGATAGCCTTTTCCCAGGGGACCTTCTATATCGATAAGGTCTCCTTCCCTGCAGCAGGCGATCTCTCCTGTCCCTCCCCCCGCTATACGAAAGACTATGGTAAGAGAATGGTCATCCGCATCCGCGATACAAAGAGGTCTTCCGAGAAGTCTCGACCTGTCCGGAGGATATACCAGCACAAACTGACCGGGACCGGCCCCGGCGCACAGATCGGTCTCAAGCTCCATCCTGCAGATGTTTTCCGCAAGAAAGCTTTTTCCTGTTATCTTCGCTTTTTTCTTTATAGCTGCTATTCCTGTCATTATTACCTCTGTATGTCGTATCCTTTACGGCTCATATCACCGCCCTGAACGCGATGATGCCGTTTGATATGGTATATCTTACCCTGCCTTTGAGGGTCATACCGATAAACGGTGAATTCTTTGACTTTGAATGCAGATCGTTCTCCTTTACCTGCCATACAGCATCAGGATCAAATATGACTATATCCGCAGGGCTTCCGACAGCA
>CACZRA010000434.1 GCA_902783395.1 uncultured Lachnospiraceae bacterium | reverse complement strand
GAGAACACCAAGAACATGATCGCAGGCAAGCAGTCAATGTCAGTCTTCAAGGATACCCGTACACTTGCAAGCCAGGTCGTTAAGATGGTCGGACAGATCCTTACGGGCGCAACTGTTGATGTAAACGATACCGAGACCTACAACAACAACGTTATAACGGTTCCTTCATTCCTTTGCGAGCCTGTATTTGCAGATGCAAATAACTACAAGGAGATCCTTATAGATTCAGGTTACTACACAGAGGATCAGCTTAAGTAATACAGGATCCGGATAACCTAAAGTAAAATTTAGGGGCGGGCAATGCCCGCCCCGTTTTTACTACCATAATACAAATGTCAAGGGTTTATCACAGAAAACGGAAGAGGTATTGAGAGGAGGGAACAGCTTTGGCAAAAGAATTGCTGAGAATGGATCATATCACCAAGGTCTTCCCCGGCGTAAAGGCTTTGGATAACGTTAATCTATCGGTCGAAGAAGGCGAGATCCATGCTCTTGTCGGTGAGAACGGCGCGGGAAAATCCACTCTTATGAATGTATTGAGCGGGATCTATCCGTACGGAACCTACGAGGGCGATATTGTATATAACGGAGAAGTATGTAAGTTCCAGAAGATAAAGGATTCCGAGGAAAAGGGTATCGTTATCATACATCAGGAGCTCGCACTTGTTCCGCAGATGTCGATCGGCGAAAACATGTTCCTCGGAAATGAAAGAGGAAAAAAGAACGCCATTAACTGGAATGAGACATATGGCGAGGCCGATAAGTATTTAAAGATGGTAGGACTTTCCGAATCTTCGAAGGTACTGATCAAGGATATCGGAACCGGAAAGCAGCAGCTGGTCGAGATCGCAAAGGCGCTCGCAAAGCATGCCAAGCTTCTTATTCTGGACGAGCCTACATCATCTCTGAATGAGACAGATTCGAGAGCTCTGCTCGATCTCATGCTTGAGTTCAAAAAGCAGGGCATGACGATGATAATAATCACCCATAAGCTGAACGAAGTCGTTTACGTGGCAGATAAGATAACGGTCATCCGTGACGGATCAACAGTGGAGACCATGGACTGCCATACGATGGAGATAAACGAAGACAGGATCATCCGGGGAATGGTAGGACGTGAGCTTACAAATCGTTTCCCGAAGAGAGAAAAGATCGAGCTTGGTGATATAAATATGGAGGTAAAGGACTGGACCGTTTACCATCCGCTTTATACAGAGCGAAAGGTTGTCGATGGTGTCAACTTTAATGTAAGAAAAGGTGAGGTTGTCGGCATATACGGTCTGATGGGAGCAGGACGTACCGAGCTTGCGATGAGCATCTTCGGAAAGTCCTACGGATCAGGGATCACCGGAACACTCAAGATACACAATAAAGAAGTGGATCTTAAGAATCCGAGAGCAGCGATAGATGCAAAGCTTGCCTATGTTACCGAGGACAGAAAGGGCAACGGACTGGTTCTTTCAAATTCTATAAAGGTCAATAATTCCCTTGCAAACATGAAGGGGGTCAGCAATAACGGGATAATAGACAAGGATAAGGAATACCTTGTAGCAGATGATTACAGAGGAAAGCTCAGCACCAAGACTCCGTCTGTTGAGCAGAACGTCGGAAATCTTTCCGGAGGAAACCAGCAGAAGGTACTGCTTGCCAAATGGATGTTTACCGATCCCGATATACTGATACTCGATGAGCCTACAAGAGGTATCGATGTCGGTGCCAAATACGAGATCTACTGCATCATAAATGATCTTGTAAAAGCAGGTAAGTCAGTTGTGATGATATCCTCTGAGCTTCCTGAGGTTTTGGGGATGAGCGACAGGATATATATCATGAACGAAGGCCGGTTCGTAGGTGAGCTGAATGCCGAGGAGGCATCACAGGAGCTCATTATGGCGAGCATTTTACAGTCGGGAAGGGGTGAATGACATGAGTATAAATATCAAAGATGTACTGAAAAAATATACAATGGTATTTGCCCTGATAGCGGTTATCATCTTTTTCCAGATAGTTACGGGACAGAAGATGCTCCTGCCCCAGAACGTGAATAACCTGATCTCACAGAACGCATATGTGTTTGTCCTTGCAGCAGGTATGCTGCTCTGTATCCTTACCGGCGGTAATATCGATCTGGCCTGCGGCTCGGTGGTCTGTTTCATCGGGGGTATCGGTGCGGTCATGATGGATAAAAACATAAGCTGGGTAGCCGCAGTCATAGTCATGCTTATCGGAGGAGTACTTGTTGGAGCATGGCAGGGATTCTGGATCGCATATATCAAGGTACCGCCGTTTATAGCAACTCTGGCGGGCATGTATGCATTCAGAGGTCTCTCTAACGTGGTGCTTCAGGGATTTACCATAGGAATACGTGATACGACATTCCTTAATGTGTTCGGCGGCGGAGCGGAATGCTATATTCCCGATTTCTTCGGAGGACAGGGATTCAATGTAACATGTCTGGCAGTCGGCATAATCCTTGTAGCGATATACATTTTACTGGTGATCAAGGGCAGAATGGGAGCGATCAAGGCAGGATATGATGTCGGACCGTTCATGTTTGATGCGGTAAAGATGGTCGTGATAGCGGCAGCCGTGATATGGTTCTTTTATAAGCTGGCATGTTATAAGGGAATACCGACATCGCTTATATGGATAGTATTAGTCCTTGTAGCGTATGCGTACATCACAACAAATACAACAATGGGACGTTACCTTTATGCTGTAGGCGGTAATGAGAAGGCTACAACTCTTTCCGGTATAGATTCAAGAAAGGTATATTTCTTCGCATATGTAAACATGGGTCTGATGTCAGGTCTTGCAGGAATACTGACGATAGCCAGGCTGACCCAGGCGCAGCCCACCTTTGGTCAGGGCTATGAAATGGATGCTATCGCAGCCTGCT
>CACZRA010000433.1 GCA_902783395.1 uncultured Lachnospiraceae bacterium | reverse complement strand
GCAGAGGGTGGGATTCGAACCCACGCACCGGAGACCGGCCTAAAGCATTTCGAGTGCCTCCTCTTGGACCACTTGAGTACCTCTGCATTCGTGCCCTGCAATTGACACATGGGGTATTATACCACATATATGTTCAAAGTAAATAAGAATAAGGCCGCTATAAACAGCGGAAAGTCTTTCTATCTCCCGCAGGATAAGATCACATCGCAGATCCTGTCCACGTCTTTTTTCTCCAGATCCGCATACATAGGCAGGGTGAGGACCCTTTTGCTTATCTCCAGCGCTGCCGGTGTATCCGATGAATCATATTTATCTCTGTAGCAGTCCAGCCGGGTAACGATAGGATAAAAGTATTTCCTTGCGCCTATATTATTCCTATCAAGCTCCCTGAATACAGTATCCCTGTCAGTCCCGAACAGATCCTCATTTATCACGACCGGAAAATATGCGTGATTTGATCTGACTTCCTTCTGTATCTTATTTAGCTGTATCCCCCTCACTCCCTCAAGTCTTTCACGATATCTTTCAGCAACCCCTGCACGCTTTGCTATCTCATCATCCACGTGCCTTAGATTGCATATACCCATTGCCGCGCTGAATTCATGCATCTTTGCATTCGGTCCGATATAAGCAGTCCTTTCCTCATCCACAATACCGAAATCTCTCATCTGCGAAAGCTTTTCATCAAGTGAAGGATCCCTGTAGACGGCTGCTCCTCCTTCTATCGTATTGAAGACCTTCGTTGCATGAAAGCTGAAGCAGCTCACATCCCCGTACGTACCTATCCCTTTACCCTTATATGTCTCTCCGAAAGTATGCGCCGCATCATATATGACCTTGAGACCGTGTTTTTCTGCGATCTCCTGTATCCTTTCTATCCGGCATACATTACCGTATACATGTATCGGAAGAACAGCTACCGTCTTTTCATTGATAAGGCCTTCTATCTTCTCTGCATCTATAGTGTAATCATAAGGATCTATGTCGCAAAAGACCGGCTTCAGTCCGCTCCGGACGATAGCATGGCATGTCGAAACAAAGGTAAACGGTGAGGTGATGACCTCACCCTCCGTAAGCCCAAGTGCCGCAAGTGAAAGCTCTATCGCCATATGTCCGTTCGTAAAAAGCTCCAGATGCTCCGCACCCATGTATTCCATGAGCACCCGCCTCAGCTCCTCATGCTTTTTTCCTGCATTGGTAAGCCAGTGGCTGTCCCACAGCTCCTTTATTTCATCAACATA
Organism: uncultured Lachnospiraceae bacterium; assembly: GCA_902783395.1. Classification (GTDB taxonomy): domain Bacteria; phylum Bacillota; class Clostridia; order Lachnospirales; family Lachnospiraceae; genus NK4A144. The sequence goes on along the minus strand of CACZRA010000433.1, from coordinate 2,879 downwards.
CTCATCGAGTGATGGCATGGATGAGCGCGTGACCGCTATCCTGTTTCCCATATCAAAGTCTCTCCCATCCATTGATCGTCTTTATTTCACTGTCAGTCCCGAGAATATATGCGGAAGGATATATTACGTGTCTTCCCTCAGGATCTCCAAGCAATGCTCCCCACGTTGAAAACGTGGAATTCGCCAGAATATTCCCCCTGCAGATGCTCATAAGATACATATCCCTCCAGGAATCCGCTCCGGTGTTTCCGGTCACGATCGTCCTGTCATCGGCAGGCATCCAGTCAAACGCCGTTTTTATGAATTCCTTATCATCCGAAAATATAAAAAAATGGGGATTCTTATATATTTCCCTCATTCTGGCTGTCGCCGACCTGTAGTACTCTTCTCCGAGAAGATCAAATTTTCCTTCATATACCGGATCCAGATAATCCCCCCTTCTCACATGAATAGATACAGCTTCCACCGATTGTATATGATGTGCCATAACAGAGGAGCTGGAGGTTTCTTCCGCAGAAAAAGCAAAATCTCTTCTTATTTCATCCAGATCATCTTTATAATATGCCTCCGATATGTAATATCCCGTAAGATACAGATTTCTTCTCGTATCAAAGGATATCATATCCTTCAACGGCATCTCGTCAACACAATGACTGTCGATATACCCCTGATCAAATATTCTCAGCACACGATTAATGTATCTGTACCCGAATACCGTATGCGGGAACTGGCCGGATGTGACCGCGATCTCCCATGGACCTGCCTCCGGAAGGTTTATACCGAAAAGCTTTTTGAGCTCATAACCCTGATGTGCATCATTCCAGCTGAACCATGTCAGGTCAGCCTTCACCTTTACCTCGGGATGATGCTTTTTGAGAAGCCGGAAAAAAGCATATTGAAACATCTGATTTCCGAGGCCTGAGCTTATCTGAAGCACTATCATCAGTATTCCGTAACCTCCGGCAGACTGCCAGGCATCCAGCCGCCTGTATCCGGCGTCAGTGCCGGCTTGGGCAGATGCCACAAAACATGAAAAAGATCATATCTCAATACAGTGACAAATAACCTCCGTGACTTCTTCGACGGATGCTTCACAAAGACGGATGTTCCAAGCTTAAAATCATAAAAAGCCCGTTCCCTCTCTCTTTTGTCCAGCGGACGGTATTGTTCAAGCCAGTACATCTGCGCTACATGGAAAAAAGTCTCCTGCATGTACCTGTCACGCTTTTGATTAAGGGAATTCCAATTCTCTCCTTTTTCTTTTACTACATATCTCCATGTGCTCATGATCTCACCAAAGTGGTATATCGGACCGTGCATCAGCGAAAATAATAAGATCCATGCGTCATCAATAAAATCATGTGCCCTGTAGATCACCGTATAGTCATAAGCTCCGTCCTTCCAGAAATTCCTTGTGACTATGGACGCCGTCTGTCCGGGCCAGATATCCGCTGCACGGTAATCTTCTATCGTATAATCCTCTTTATCCCATGTGTAAAGCTTCAACGGGCTTTTATCACTAAGCTCGTCTCCATCCTCGCCTATCAGCAGCGATGGATTGGCACATCCCGAATATTCCGGATGGCTCTCCAAAAAATCCACTGCCTTTTTCAGCTTATGATCATCAGTCCAATAATCATCGCCCTCAAGAGTTGCGATATATTTTCCCCTGCAGGCCATCGCTGTCTCATATACATTCAATGTAGGCCGTCCGAAATTCCTGTCACGAAAAAGAAGACGTATCTTATCCGGATATTTTGCTTTATACTCCCTTAGTATTTCCCGTGTACTGTCTGTAGAGCAATCCTCCCCGACCACTACCTCAAACGTAAAATCCGTTTTCTGTGAAAGCACGGAATCCAGAGACTTTCTGATATAAGTCTCATGATTATACGTGATAAAGAGTACTGATAAGACCGGCTCACTCATTCGTACTCTGCTCTCTGAGCATTTTTTCAAATTCGTCTCTTTCGACTCTGTTAACGTTTCCATTCTCTACTTCAAAGATCAGATCGCAGTTTCTTATAGTTGTCAATCTGTGTGCTATTATAAGCATGGTTTTCCTGCCATGCAGGGAATCAATAGCTTCCATCACTGCTTTTTCGGTGTCGGAATCAAGCGCGGATGTCGCCTCATCCAAAACCAGAAATTCCGGATTTCCGTACAGTGCTCTTGCTATTCCTATTCTCTGTCTTTGGCCCCCGGATAATCTCACCCCTCTCTCTCCGACTTTTGTATCAAGCCCGTCGGGAAGGGATTTTACAAAATCCGTAAGCTGCGCCTCTGCTGCAGCCTCCCACACCTTATCATCGTCTATATTATCCCGTGCTATACCGAAGGCAATATTTTCCCTTATGGATTCATCAGCCAGAAAAATAGTCTGCGGAATATATGCCAGTCTTTTAGCCCAGGTCAAAGGATAATCATGCACATTCATTTTCCCGTATCTTACCTCCCCGTTTTTGGGAAAGAATATGCCCAGTATAACATCTGCCAAAGTAGACTTACCTGCACCGGTAGAGCCGATAAGCCCCACGGAGCTTCCTGCCGGTATACTGAAGCACACATCATGCAATACATCCCTGTCTGTATTGGGATATGAAAAACTGATGCTGTCCGCTGTGATCGCATCCGCATCTGAAATATCGGGGGCATCGCTTTCATCTTTGTATTCTACCGTAAGCATATCCTCCGTTTCCTTGAGATCATGATAGATAAGATCTATAGACGGCATCAAAAAGGATATCCCGTTGAAATAATTAGCTATCTTCCCTACTGACGGCAACAGCTTAAACGCCGCAACCGCAAATGCAGCCAGTTCCGGGATCAGCGAGTTCATATCCGCTCCGGAAAGAACTTTGGCGATCATGACCAGCAGT
>CACZRA010000432.1 GCA_902783395.1 uncultured Lachnospiraceae bacterium | reverse complement strand
TTCCACCCGTCTCCGTAATGGACAGCCACCGTCTCCTCTCCCGTTTCGGGATCGATGATATTTATTGTCATGATATATTCCCCGCTCAAAAGAGTGGAAGCTATCCTGTTGGTTCCCGCCTCCGGATATGTCGCGTATTCTCCCTCTTCGTTGACAGCGATAAAATATGCATCGACATAATAATCTCTCAGTACTTCTTCATCCGGGAATGTGACCTTTATGATGCCGCATCCTTCTTTCGGAGTATCCGGCAGGGATCTGTCCGCAAGCCCGGTCTCATCGATAGCCTTCTTAAGAGCGTCCATATACTGTGTATAGCCGAGATTATTCATTACCCAGGGCATGATCTCTATAAGCTGTCCGAAGTCTGTTCTCGGAGTCATTGCAAAGGAGACATTCATCCAGTAATAAAACTCATCCTCGGGAGCCATTCCCGCCTTATTCAGCTTGTAGGAGATGATATTCAGCAGCGAGGAATTGGTATGAACGCCCCCGTTATCGTTCAGATCATTGCTTTCCTCAGCGTTGGGAAGATAATACCTGTCCCAGACAAAGGCCGGCTGTTTTTCGGAATTCGGATCTTTCATTGAACGCTTTATGAGCTCCTCAACCTTTTCGCCTATCACAAAATGCTCGTCAGTCTCATCCGTCATCATGGCTGCAAGATTACCCATGATATCACTCATTCCTTCATTTATGGCTCCGTAATCATTCATATATAGATTGGTAGTCATGGCCGTGGACGTAAAGCAGTGCGTATATTCGTGTCCCATGACATCGACCGCTTCGCCGAAGGGATTGGCCGTATCGAACTCAAAAACCTGAAATCCCTGCATCTTTCCCGAATAGCAGGCATTCTCTTCGGGCTGCCCGTTCCCGTCCACTGCTCCCATAAGGATAAGAGACGGCGTTCCTTCTCCGTCTGCCCCCTCCCAGCCTGTAGTGGCAAAAAAATCATAGATCTCAATGAAATTACTGTATGTTATGACAGCTTCATCGGTCCAGCTTCCGTCAGAAAAACTGCACGGGGTGATCGTGTCGTTGTAATAAAAATCCACATAGTCCGCACAGAGGATCTTTCTTTCCGTATCGCCAAGTATTTCCGAACCTGTTTCGGGGTCTTTCATTGTGGGGACGGTGATCTGCATGCTCTCTCCCTTCAGAGTCTTAACGGTTCCGCTCCACTCACCGCTCTCCATTCCGTCAAACGCAAAAGCAGCCGTCCCGCCTGAAAGCGCCTCTTTGCTCCCGGGCTTTGATACAGGCATGGAGTATAAAAAATCACCGCTTTCATCAACGTAATGAGCTATGTACGCAGTATCCACATCCTCATAAATATTATTTGTATACACTACCCACGCATAGTACAGATTTTCACTTCCGTCCTCCATGGGAAGCATCGTCGGCTCCGTGGCACCGGGAACTATCTTAAGCCCCGTCCCTTTATAATATGCCCTGACAACCGCCTCAGCCTGAGTCTCATCTATTGCCCAGTCATTCATGCTCGGAGCACTGATCCCGGGCACCAGTGAGCTTATAAGGCCTGTAGCACGTCCGTCCTTATCGGTTATCAGCTTGACTGTGGCGCCGTATACGGAAACATCTCCCGCTACCTGCTGGAATGAATAATAAGTGATACCGTCCTCCGTCGGATAGACGGTAACGCTTCCGAGTTCTGTCGAATCATCTCCTCCTATCCGTTCCATTACACTGTATATGGCATCAGCGGCATCATCCTCGTTTTTTATAACTCCGTTATAAAACGGCTCACCGATAAACGTCTGTACGGATCCGTCACCTGTATATGCAGCCTCATCTATCTCGGGAGCCTCGGTGATCTTGATGGGGCCCACCTGTTCTTCCTCTGCAAATACTTCGGGTTCTTCTCCCGTATCATCCACGGGCACGGCAACGGATCGTGTATCGTAAGCCTTATCAGCCGTTTTACCGGTTCCCGAAATGAAGAAGATCAGCGCAAAGATAAACAGGACTGCGGCAGCCGCGAAAACGGCAGCCATCGGTCCTGCATTTCTTTTCTTTTGTTTTATTTCGTTTTGATCTGAATCAGACGGTGCTTCTTCATTGATGACGGGAAAGATCTGCGTCGCTTCTGGTTCAACCTGTTCCCGGCTTATCTCATGATCCGGTTTTTCAGGCACGGCTTCGGGTACAGTCTCGGGTACGGCATTG
>CACZRA010000431.1 GCA_902783395.1 uncultured Lachnospiraceae bacterium | reverse complement strand
TTATGTCAATGGGTATGACCGGTGATTATCAGGTGGCCATAGAAGAGGGAGCTACGATGGTCAGGGTTGGTACGGGCATATTTGGAGTAAGGAATTACACATCCGCATGAAAAAAACTAGGGAGGGTTTAAGATGGGAGTTTTGGACAGATTCCTCAATTCAATGAAGTTCAATGACGATGAGGATTACGATGATGATTTTATGGATGACGATGAGGAAATCGTAGAGCCCAGACGCGGTTTCAGGAGCAGGTCTTCCGTGAATCTCGACAGTGATGAGGACAGGCCCCAGAGGGCAAAGATCACACGTATGCCGACAAACAGAAAGAATGCATCGTTTTCCAATAAGATGGGTGTATGCGTTGTAAAGCCTACTTCTGTTGAGGACGGTCAGGTTATAATAGATACACTGCTTGACAACAGGACCGTGGTGGTCAATCTTGAGGGCATAGGTATTGATACTGCCCAGAGGATAATGGATATAACCTTTGGCGCCAATGTCGCGCTTGACGGGCATCTGCAGCAGATCTCAAAGAATATCTTTATCGTTACACCGAGGAGCGTTGATATCTCGGGGGATTTTTCTGAGAGCTTCGGGGCAGGCCAGTTCGATATGTTTGCTATCGCGAAGTGAAGAGAGTGATAATTCATAGTGAAGGGGAAGCTGCGGGATTACCGCAGCTTTCTTTGAGATTAGGATCATGAATGATAATATTTTTGTAAAAAGCGGAGAAAACGGATACAACATAATGCTCAGATATGATTTCAAGGATCTGTCCGGAGCATTAAAGGAGATGGGCTTTGAAAACAGAAGGATCTGCATAGTATCCGATGATAATGTTTTTCCGCTTTACGGTGATGAGCTGAAGAATGAGCTCAGGGATGTATCCGGTGATGTTTTCAGCATTGTGTTCAGAGCAGGTGAAGAGCACAAAAACCTTGATACCGTAAGGGAGATTTACAAAGGCCTGAACGGATATAAGCTTGACAGAAAGGATCTGATACTGGCTCTAGGTGGCGGTGTCACGGGAGATATGGCAGGGTTTGCGGCGGCAACCTATCTGAGAGGGATCGCATTCGTTCAGCTTCCGACCACGCTTCTTGCCTGCACCGATTCATCCATAGGGGGCAAGACAGGGGTAGATCTCGATGAGTATAAGAATATGGTAGGTGCCTTCTATATGCCCCGGCTTGTGTATATGAACCTTAAGACTCTTTCTTCTCTCAGCGGCAGAGAGTTTGCATCGGGGATGGGGGAGATTATAAAGCACGGACTCATTAAGGATTCAGCCTATTACGAATGGGTCATAAACAACTTCAGCGAGATAAATGACAGGGAGCCGGAAGTACTGCTTTCAATGATACGAAGGTCTTTGGAGATCAAAAGGGATGTTGTGGAAAGCGATCCGTATGAGACAGGAGAGAGGGCTCTGCTTAATTTCGGGCATACGACAGGCCATGCGATCGAAAAGTACACTGATTTCAAACTGATGCACGGAGAATGCGTTGCCCTGGGGATCATTGCGGCAGGTTTTATTTCATATAAAAGAGGCATGCTCTCAACCGAGGAATTCTATGAGATAAGAGATATGTTTGTCCCTTTCGGACTTCCGATCACACTGGAGGATGATGCGGAGCCTGAAAAGATCTTATCCCTTACGAAATCCGATAAAAAGATGGATAACGGAAGGATCAGGTTTATCCTTCTGAAAAAAGTCGGAAAGGCCTATATAGATACGACTGTGACTGATGATGAAATCCTTTCGGGGATCCGTGAACTGATAATAAGTGATGAGGACCGGTAATGACTAAAAAGGTAAGGGCGGTTTGTGTTGCATTTGATATTATAATAATGGCTGCTCTGGTGTTTCTTGACAGATATACAAAGGAACTGGCGGTACGTTTTCTTAAGGACAGGGATCCGGTCAGGCTTCTGCCTGACATTTTCGAACTGAGATATCTCGAAAACCGCGGAGCTGCTTTCGGAATGCTGCAGAACATGAGAACGCTTTTCATCATTGTAGGAGCAGTTTTCATTGTTGTTGTATTCTATCTTCTGATCAGGATACCTGCTACGCACAAATACAGGCTTTTGCGGATCTGTCTCGTAATGCTCGGAGCAGGAGCCATAGGGAATCTGTACGACAGGATATCGCTGAACTATGTCATTGATTTTCTGTATTTTATCTACATAGACTTTCCCATATTCAATGTCGCCGATATATATGTTACGGTTTCAGCTGCCGTTTTGATCATACTCTTCCTGTTTATCTATAAGGATGATGATCTCGACCTGAAAAAGGCAAATGTACGAAAGCTGCATTCTTCGATGATGCCTCGGGAAGAGGATCCAGCGGAAGAAGAGCAGGAAGGGACGACGGAAGAGAAAACGGAAAAACAGGCGGATGACGAATAGGGATCTTTCATTTACCGTATCGGAGGAATACAGGGGATATCGCCTTGACAAGGGTATTTCGGAATACTATGACGATATCTCGAGATCCGGTATCACAAAGCTTATTAAGGACGGCGAAGTAACGGTTAACGGAGCCGTAAAGAAGCCGGCATATGTGCTTGAGACAGGAGATGAGGTCAGCTTTTGCATCCCTGAATCGGAAATGCCTGATATTGAGCCGGAGGATATACCTTT
>CACZRA010000430.1 GCA_902783395.1 uncultured Lachnospiraceae bacterium | reverse complement strand
CATCCGCGGTCCCGAAGGGGGCAAGGCATTCCGGAGGAAATCCCGCGATGAGGACATTCCAGGCGCTGCGCATAGAAGTCAATCATGAGCTTGATGCATTGAGCGGGAGCCTTGATACGATGATAGATATTCTGTCATCACACGGAAGGCTTTCTGTTATCACTTTTCACTCCCTTGAGGACAGGATAGTAAAGGAAAATTTCAGAAGAAACGAAGCACCGTGTACTTGTCCCCCTGATTTTCCGGTATGCATATGCGGAAAAAAGAGCAGAGGGAAATGTGTAAACAGAAAAGCGATAACAGCAGGAAGTAAGGAACTGGAGGAGAATCCGAGAGCGCACAGCGCAAAGCTTCGGACATTTGAAAAGCTATGAGAGAGTATGTGATAGAAGGTAATACCGTAAGGGAACTTGAAAGGGAGTATCAGCAGCCTTTTGACAAGCCTGTATCGGATACGGTAAAAAAGAACCGTGAAAAGGCGGCTCATATGAATGCGGGCTATGTGGCGTTCCTTCTCCTCATGGCGGGTATCCTCTTTATAGGCTGTACGGCATATATAAACCTGAGAAACGACATAACCGAAAAACAGAAGAGCGTGGAGCGATTGCAAAGCAGGGTCGCGGCTCTTAAACTCCAGAATGACGAGGAATACGACAGGATCATGGGAAATGTCGATATGGAGGAGATAAAAAAGATAGCGATGAACGAACTTCATATGAAATACCCGGATTCAGGTCAGGTTTCGATTACAGCCGGTAACGATACGGATTATGTGAGGCAGTATAAGGAAATACCTTCTGAATAATGGCAAAAATAAAGCACAGAAAGTTCACCTCCTCTATGCAAAAAAAGCTGGTAGTACTCTTTTTCCTGGTATTACTGGCTTTTGCATATCTTATTATCAGGATCGCCGGTATAAACAGAGACAACGGGGAGGCATATAAAAGACAGGTTCTGGCGCAGCAGTCATATGACAGCACCACGCTTCCCTACAAGAGGGGATCGATAGAAGACAGGAATGGAACGGTTCTTGCATATTCCGAAAAGGTATACAGCCTTATCATCGATTCCAAGCTTATGAGCGTGGACGACGGGATACATATAGATCCTACCCTGGATATACTGGACAAGGCTTTTGCCGAGCTTGATATGAATGAGATCGAAAGCTATGTCCGCAATAATCCCGGGGCATCCTACAAGAAGTTCTTAAAGCAGCTGGAGAATAACCGTGTAGAAAACTATAACGCCATGGTAGAGGTCGTTATTTCCGCTAATGCGGTAAAGCGGGATGAGCTCAGGAAAGAGGGGAAGGATGAAGAAGCCGACGCGATCGTCGATCCTGCGAAGAACGGCGTATGGTTCGAGGAGGAATACAAGAGGAAATACCCGTACAATACGCTCGCGTGTGATGCCATAGGCTTTGTCCAGGCGGGAAATGAAGGACAGTACGGACTGGAAGAGTATTATAACGATGTGCTTAACGGGACGAACGGGAGGTCATACGGATATCTTAATGCAGACGGAACTCTGACACGTACGGTAAAGGATGCCGAAGACGGATATACCCTCATTACGTCGCTGGATACGAATATCCAGTCGATAGTGGAAAAGCATATAACGGAATTTGCCGAAGAAAACCGTAATGCGTACAGGACCGGTCCCGCAGCCGATAATGTGGGCGTGATCATAATGAATCCGAATAACGGGGAGATCTATGCGATGGCAGGCTATCCTGTATTTAACCTCAACGATCCCCAGAATATGGATGGTGTTGATCTCACGCAGTACGCCCATCTTCTTTCGAAGCATGACCTCATGGAGGCGATAGGGATATCCGAGAATGCGATCTCCGAAAACGAGATCGATATCATGGAGCTTGTTACCAATGAGTCTCTTTCGGATAACGCGATAATCAAAAACGCAGTATGGAAGAATTTCTGCATATCCGATACTTACGAGCCGGGATCTACAATGAAGCCCTTTACCGTGGCGGGAGCCCTGGACTCGGCAAGCATACGCGGCGACGAGGTATATGTATGCAACGGAGCGCTTGATATCGGAGAGCATACCATACATTGCCACAACAGATTCGGAGACGGCCCGCTGTCGGTAAAAGAGGGTATAGCCCGGTCCTGTAACGTGGTACTGATGGATGTTGCCTTTGCCATGGGGAAGAAGGAGTGGCTTAGATACAACAGGAACTTCGGCTTCGGCAGCAATACAGGTATCGATCTTGCCGGAGAATCAAGCGGGGCCGCGAATGTATTTACCGAAAAAATGGGACAGACGGACCTTGCGGTCGCTTCCTTCGGGCAGGGATTTAATGTGTCGATGATACAGATGGCGGCAGGCTTTTCGGCACTGATAAACGGAGGAAAATACTACGAGCCTCATCTTGTCACAAGGATATTGAATTCTGAGGGAGCCGTGGTAAAGGAATATGATCCAAAGGAAATAAAACAGGTCATATCCCAGCAGGCATCTGATATGATTAGGGATGACTGCAATGCCGTCGTGATGAGCGATCCCGAGGAGTGTACGGGATGGACCGCGAGACCCGCGGGATACACCATGGGCGGCAAGACGGGGACAGCCGAGAAGCTGCCGAGGTCTGCAAAAAACTATG
>CACZRA010000429.1 GCA_902783395.1 uncultured Lachnospiraceae bacterium | reverse complement strand
GTGACACTAGCTCAGTCGGTAGAGCACCTGACTTTTAATCAGGTTGTCGGGGGTTCGATTCCCCCGTGTCACACTTGAAAAGATGCTGTGATCGAAAAAAGTTAAGATCATGCAGCTCGATTAAAGGAAAATATCATTTAACGCAGGCTGGGGCAGAAGCGCCAGTCTTTGTTTCTTTAGAGGGGTATATCTGATTATGAAGATCACATTTGTAGGTGCAGATCATGAGGTTACCGGAAGCTGTCATTATCTCGAGGCCTGCGGAAAACATATGCTGGTGGACTACGGCATGGAGCAGGGTAAAGATCTTTTTGAAAACGCGGATATTCCTGTAGAAGCCTCACAGATAGATTATGTATTTCTTACCCACGCTCATATAGACCATTCGGGAATGCTGCCGCTGTTGTCAAAAAACGGATTTACCGGAAAAATCTACGCGACTGAAGCAACAACAGATCTTGCGGGTATAATGCTCCGGGATTCGGCACATATACAGATGTTCGAGGCTGAGTGGAGAAACCGCAAGGCAAAGAGAAGCAGGGATATACCGCTGTTCACACCGGTGTATGACATGGCTGACGCGGTGGCTGCCATAAGCAGGTTCGTACCGGTTCCCTACGATGAGAAGACTGCCGTAGATGACGGGATAGAGGTCAGGTTTACCGATGTGGGACATCTGCTCGGCTCTTCCGCGGTGGAGCTCTGGCTCACGGAGAAAGGGGTCACGAAGAAGATAGTTTTTTCCGGGGATCTGGGAAACAGAGACCAGCCGCTGCTTAAGGATCCGAAGCATGTTAAAGAAGCGGATTACGTGCTCGTGGAGTCAACATACGGCGACAGACTGCACTCCGCGGAAAAGATAGATTATATCGGTGAGCTGACGAGGATCCTTGAGACTACTTTTTCAAGAGGCGGGAATGTGGTCATACCGTCATTTGCAGTCGGCCGCACACAGGAGATCCTTTATTTTATAAGGGAAATAAAGCAGCAGAGACTGGTGAAGGTAAATCCCTCTTTCAAGGTCTTTGTCGATTCGCCTCTGGCCGTTGATGCGACCGAGGTGTTTCACAAGAACGGAAAGGAGTGCTTTGATGAGGAAGCGCTGGATTTTGTCGAGAGGGGAATAAACCCGCTTGATTTTCCGGGGCTCTGTCTTGCTATAACAACTGATGAATCAAGAGAGATAAACGATATAGATGAGCCGAAGGTGATTATTTCGGCATCGGGGATGTGCGATGCGGGAAGGATAAGGCATCATCTCAAGCACAATCTCTGGAGGCCCGAATCCACGATCCTCTTTGTGGGGTATCAGTCGGTGGGTACTCTGGGAAGAGCTCTGGTCGACGGAGCAGAAAAAGTGAAGCTGTTCGGTGAGGAGATCGATGTAAAGGCGGAAATAGGAAAGCTCATAGGTATGTCGGGACATGCCGATAAGAACGGTCTGCTTGACTGGATGAGAGGCTTTGAGAGGAAGCCGGAAAAGGTATTTGTGGTCCACGGGGAAGATACCGTCACTGAAACCTTTGCCAATACGCTGCATGATGAGCTGGGAATGGATGCCTATGCGCCGTTTTCGGGAACTGAATATGATCTGCTGAAGGGCGAATTCATCCGCAGGACCGAGGGTGTCAGGAAAGCCGCTGTTTCGAAGCATACGGGTAATCCTGTATTCGACAGGCTGCTTGCCGCAGGGCAGAGGCTGCTCTCGATCATCCGCAAAAACGAGCATCTGGCGAATAAGGAACTGGCTAAGTTTGCCGATCAGATAGATGCCCTGTCTGATAAGTGGGGATAAATGCTGACACCGGATCCGGGAGCGAAGAGCTGCTTTAGCAGCGGATTGAACCGTGGTTTTTTAGTGCAAATACAAGGAGAACAGAAGTGAAGGCTATAGTAGCTGTTGACAGAAACTGGGGAATAGGGCTGAAAGGGAAGCTGCTGATCCAGATCCCGGCAGATCAGAAATTTTTCAGAGAGGTTACAACGGGGCAGGTGGTAGTGATGGGAAGGAAAACGTTAGAGAGCCTGCCCGGCGGTGCACCACTGAAAAACAGGATAAATGTGGTAATGACCCGGGGCGGGGTCTCTCTTCCTGATGAGGTGGAGGCGGTTCACAGCATAGATGAGCTCAAGACCGTCCTTGCCGGATATGAAGAGGGCGGGGGAGCGGATGATCCGAAGGATAAGCCCAGAGAGATATACTGCATAGGAGGGGCCGAGGTGTACAGACAGCTGCTCCCTATGTGTGATGAATGCTATGTGACAAAGGTAGATGAAAGCTATGAGGCAGATGCTTTTTTTCCTGATCTGGATGAGGATCCCGAGTGGGAGCTTGTTTGTGACGGAAGCGAAAAGGACGAACAGACATACTTCGATGTGATCTATTATTTTCTTAAGTACAGACGGCGCGATCTGCAATAAGCTCATTGCCGTTTTGATTTTCATGTGGTAACATATAGCGGCTTTATTTCGGAAAAGACCAGATGAGGAGATATCATAATGGGGATATTTGAGGAACTTCAGGAGAGAGGGCTTATCGCCCAGGTCACTGATGATAAGGAGATCAGGGAGCTCGTTAACGGGGGCGGAGCAAGATTTTATATAGGCTTTGACCCTACAGCGGATTCGCTCCATATCGGGCATTTCATGGCTCTCTGCCTTATGAAGAGACTGCAGCTTGCAGGCAACAGGCCCGTAGTCCTGATCGGCGGGGGGACGGCCTATATCGGAGATCCTACGGGACGTACGGATATGAGGTCGATGATGACTCCGGAGACCATACAGCATAACTGTGACTGTTTCAGAAAGCAGATGGAACGTTTTATAGAATTCGGTGACGACAAGGCTGTTATGGTGAATAACGCCGACTGGCTTCTGGGGCTTAATTACATAGACCTCCTCCGCGAGGTAGGTGTTCATTTTTCGGTGAACAACATGCTCAGGGCAGAATGCTATAAACAGAGGATGGAGAAGGGGCTTTCATTCCTTGAATTCAACTATATGATAATGCAGGCGTATGATTTCTGGTATCTGCATGAGCATTATGGTGTGAATATGCAGTTCGGCGGGGATGATCAGTGGAGCAATATGCTGGCGGGAACCGAGCTGATAAGACGCAAGACCGGAGATGATTGTTATGCAATGACGCAGACGCTTCTGCTCAACAGTGAGGGGAAGAAGATGGGCAAGACTGCGAAGGGAGCGGTATGGCTTGATCCTCTGAAAACCTCACCGTATGATTTCTACCAGTATTGGAGAAACATAGATGATGCTGATGTTATGAAGTGCTTCAGACTCCTGACGTTTCTGTCATTAGATGAAATAAAAGAGATAGAGGGTTGGGATGCGGACAGGATAAACGAGAAAAAGGAGCTGCTTGCCCACGAGCTTACTGAGCTTGTACACGGGGAGGAGGAGGCGGATAAAGCTCAGGAAACGGCAAGAGGTATATTCTCCGGAAATATGGATACAGAGAATATGCCGACATCGAAGCTTGATGAAAGCGATTTCATGGATGGAAGAGCAGATATCCTGCAGCTTTTGGTGGCGTCGGGGCTTTCATCCACAAGATCGGACGCAAGGAGGCTTGTACTGCAGGGAGGTGTGTCCGTGAATGATGAGAAGATCACTGACTTTAAGCAGTCATATTCCAAGGAGGAGCTTGGAAGCGGTCTGGTGCTTAAAAAAGGAAAGAAGGCGTTTCGCCGGGTTATTTACAATTAAGCGAGGCTGTGATATTGTGTTGGTTCAGTCGTAAAAAAGGAGAACATATCATGAACAGAAGAATTGCAGTTTTGACAATGACAGCGGTCATGGTCGCCGGGATCCTGACAGGATGCGGAAATAAGGAAGCGTCGACCGGCGGTGATATGGATTATATCAAAGGAAAGGGAACACTTATCGTAGGGATCACCGATTTTGAACCTATGGATTACAAGGATGGCAGCGGTGAATGGATAGGCTTTGATGCCGAC
>CACZRA010000428.1 GCA_902783395.1 uncultured Lachnospiraceae bacterium | reverse complement strand
GAGCGTGATTGCTCCGGATAAAAGATTCATCATTTTTTTTAGCGGCGGTTTCCAGAGCCTGGGCTTTCTCTCCTAGTTCTGCCGCGCCGATGACACGGGCAGAGCGTTTCAGGGTGTGAACCTTGATCACATAGCTCCTCATATCCCAGACTGCGTAATAGTTATTTATAAGTACTGAATTCTCATCAATGGAATCGTAGAAGATCCTGAGCATCCGGGTATACTTGTCGGCATCCCCGTTGTTTGCGATCCCCGCGGAAACATCCATCCCGGGGACTCCGGCAAGGGATCTAAAGCTATCGTTCGTGATCTGCTCTTCCAGGGTTTCTTCCGGAGTCAGTTCCGGTTTGGACAGCTCGACCTTGTCTTCGGGCAGATAGAATATAAGCATCTCCTCCAGCTTCGCGTAATCGATGGGCTTTGTCAGGTAGTCGTCGAAGCCCTCCGACAGATAATGATCCCGGGCACCGGAGACGGCATTGGCGGTAAGACAGATCGAGGGTGTAGACAGATTGGGGTTCCCCTTCTGGGACTTCAGTTCGTGTAAGGTCTCTATGCCGTCCTTTTTCGGCATCATGTGATCAAAGAAGATGATGTCATATTTTTTATCAAGGGACAGGCTCAGTCCCTCGTCTCCGCTGTTGGCGGTATCGATCTGTATAAGGGTATTTTTCAGGAGGCTCTTGAAAACGATAAGATTCATCGGGGTGTCATCTATGACGAGAACCTCGGCCGCAGGAGCTGAAAAAGATCTCTTGTATATCTTTCGCTGTCCCAGAAGCTTCTGGTAGGCGGACTCATAATCTCCCAGATCCTCCCAGCGGATCACTCTCTGCCGTACTGAGAAAGAAAACTCGGAGCCTTTTCCGTACTCGCTCCGGATCTCGAGGGCGGACCCCATAAGTTCCAGCAGCTTCTGAGTGATGTTCATGCCAAGACCGGTGCCCTCGATGTGACGGTTCCGATCCTCCTCGATGCGGCTGAATTTCTCAAACAGCAGCTTCAGATCCTCCTGCCTGATGCCGATGCCGGTATCCCTGACACTGACATTGAGATTGATGAAGTCAGGATCATCAGTCTTTGAATAGTTCATGGAAAAGGTTATCGTACCCTTTTGCGTATATTTCACCGCATTGGTCAGAAGATTGGTGATTATCTGCTTTAGGCGGATCTCGTCGCCGAAGAGCAGCTTGGGCATGGCGGGATCAAAGCTTAAGGAAAGCAAAAGCCCTTTGTTGTCCGCACGCACCTGGATCATGTTTACAAGATCGTTGATCACTGAGGAGAGATCGTATTCAACAGGATTGATATCCATCTTTCCGGCCTCGATCTTGGAAAAATCCAGGATGTTGTTGACCAGTGCAAGCAGAGTATCCCCGGCGCTTCGGATGTTTTCGGAGTATGTGATGATGTTGGATTCCTGGCATTCACGAAGGATCATTTCGTTCATTCCCAGGACCGCGTTGATGGGAGTCCTGATCTCGTGGGACATATTGGCCAGAAACGAGCTCTTTGCCTTCGTTGCTTTCTCGGCTACGGACTTTTCTATCTCAAGCTCCCGGACCATGGTCTTCTCATAGTAGATGCAGTTTTCCCGGTGATTGAAGCCGTTGTGGATGGCGGTAGCCATCTGGACGCAGCTGTCGTATCCGCAGCAGGTGCAGTTGATCATGCGGCTCTCAGGGGTGATCTTGTTCATGGTGACAAATATGGCATCCAGCTCCGCATCGTCGGGGAGGTCGTAGACGCATTCCGATGAGCGGTCGGAATATTCGCGGAGATAATCCTCGAGATCCAGGTCCTTAAACTGGAGGTTGAAGTTCTTAAGCCGGTCCTCCGGGCTGTCGGGCTTTGACCAGGCAGTCCCGCTCAGGGCGCGTTTGGAAGCTTCCCGGATATTCAAAAGCTCATACAGGGCGTCGTCTGTCCGCGATTTCTCTGCATTGACCGCAGTTCCGCAGATGCAGCCCTTTTCGCAGTTTAAGGCGTCAATGAAAAGGAACGGGGTCCTGCCGTCACGGATCCGGGGAGCGTTTTCGTGCATCCACTCGTAAAGACGGCGTTCTCCCTCAATCTGACGGATGTAGACTCCGTCGCCCAGAAACCAGCGAACGTTCTCCGCAAGTCCGCCGGGAGTGGGGTAGTAGGAGCCAAGACCGTATTCGATCTCGCTGTTTGATGGATCTCCCTTGATGCCGTGTTCCCTGACGTAGCGCATCAAGTGTTCAAAGGTGACGTTATACTGGACCAGGCCTTTATTGTGCGGGTCATCGATCTCCATCTTTTTGGCGATGCAAGGGCTGATGAAGGCAAACCGGTCCGTGACGCCGAGCTCCTTCCTTGCGTAGATCGCCGAGCACATCAGAGGACTCTGGACCGGGAATAATTTCGGCAGCAGCTCCGGAAGATAACGTTCGATGTAATAGACTACTGCGGGGCAGGGCTGGGAGATCCCGCCGGTGAAGCCATAGCGGTCGATGTAGTTTAAGTATCCCCAGGTGGTGATGTCCGCTCCGAAAGAAACGCTGAAGATCCGGCGGACGCCCATGGCCCTTAAGCCGCCGAGAACGTTCTCATATTCATCGGGATAATTCGCCTTGAAGGACGGTGCAAGAAGCAGGGAGATCGGTTCGCCCCTCTTAAGATCCTCAAAGAAGGCCTCGGTATCGTCCACGAACTCCCGGGCATTGTGTACACAGACATCTATGCAGCTTCCGCAGGCGACGCATTTGCTCCCGTCCACATGGATCCGGGCCTTCCCGTCCACTTCCACGGAAACACAGGCGCCTATGGCGCTGCATACATTGATGCACCGGTTGCATCCGATGCAGTTATCATTTGTGTAAACAATACTCTGTGTATTCATGATAAATCAAAACTCATAATAATATGATCCTATTATAGCATGATTTAAGTGCCAAAAGTAACTGACACCGCAGGCCGACCTTTTATCGGGCCGGTCTTTTATGGTAAAATATGACTGCTTATGGGAAAAAAGATCAGGAAAAAATTTAAACAGCTTGGAAACTTACTCAGGAAGGCGTATCAGCGTCCGGGAAAAAAGGGGCGGATCGTAATCCTCTCTGTCATGGCCGCTTCGGTCATTGCCATCATCCTGCTTATCGTATTTGGAAAAGGATCTTCGGATACGGCCGCGGCTGAGGAGATCCGCGAGATTTCCATTGAAGGCAAAGACATGGATGCCGCAGCTGACGGTGAAGAGGAAGACTATGAGGATATTCCGGTAGTCGAGACGGCAACAGCCGGGACAAAGGTGGAATCAACTGAGGAATCGACCGTGCTTGCGAAGAAGGAGGGCGCTAAGGAGGGGTATCTTAACAGATGTGTGTTCCTCGGCGATTCAAGAACGGTTGCCATGGTCAACTATGGCTTCTTCAATGACGATGCTGCTCTCGCACAGATCGGCATATCACATCCTTCATTTGAAAATAATACTTTTGTCAACAATGCAGGCAAGGAATACACATTAAAGTCGTATCTGGAATCCCATCAGGCACCTGTGATCTACATTGCTCTGGGGGTCAACGGGATCAATGACCCAAGTGAGGAGCATTACAAGGAGACATTTCTGACACTGATAGATGATGTCGCTGAAATGGCTCCTAATTCCAATATCGTACTCGTAGCGATAGGGCCCGTCGACGATAACGGATCATATAAAAAGAATGTGCAGAACGCATGGATCGACAAGTATAATGAATTCCTGCTTGAAACGGCAAAGGAAAAGCATATTTTCTATCTCGACATAACCGAGATACTGAAGGGCGCGAACGGACAGGTGAAGTCCGAGTATGATGCCGGTGACGGACTGCACTACTCCGGGAGCGGATG
>CACZRA010000427.1 GCA_902783395.1 uncultured Lachnospiraceae bacterium | reverse complement strand
GGACCGGTTTTTAAGCGGCAGCACGATAGCCTGCCTTATCTGCTCCTCTTCACTCCTTATGTATCCTCTTGTTATCGGAAGTCTGCCCTCATCGATCATTCTGTAGTATTCATCAAAATACATGGAATTTATATCGAATCTGTCATGATAGCTTGAAAAGCCGGTAAGTCCGAATCCCACCTGGTCATACAGGTTACAGCACTGATTGTACGCATAATGCGAAAACATCCTTCTGTCCTTTGTATAGACTCTCCTGAGGTTTTCGTTATAGCCGTTGTCAGCCAGGATATCTATCGCCAGCTGTTTCATCATCATCGTCGACTTGAAATCGGGGATATCACCCATTTCATATCCGCGGTGTTTTTTGTTTATCGCGCCCTGCTTGTCTCCGTAAGCCTGTACCTTAAGCCGGTATATCTGTATCTCTCCCACGGGCATACGGGTGGCAAGATCCATCACATCCATCCAGTTATCAAGAGTCTCTCCGGGATGTCCGAAAATAAACTCGATATTAACATCAAAACCGAAATCAACAGCCCTCTTTATGGCTTCTATGGCCATATCCCTGCCGTGGGGCCTGTTCATCAGCTTAAGGACATTCTCATCAAAGGACTGGACCCCGATGGTAAGCCTTGTCAGGCCGTGATCCTTCATCATCTGAAGTCTCTGGAGGCCGTCATCCCCCAGCAGCGAATTGGGATCATGATCGATGTTGTACTGTCTGCACTCGGAATAATCTATCCTCTCATCGAGCATAGTCAGGAATTCGTCAAAAAGCGCCGGCGGAAGATATGTAGGGGTACCGCCTCCCAGGAGTATGGATCTGGGCTTCAGCTTTTCCTGCCCGAAATGCTTAAGGTAGAGATCCATCTCACGTCTCAGGTATCCTATATATTTTTCTTTTTCCTCATTACACTCTCCGACCTTGCCGGGATAATGACAGAATACGCAGTGCTGTATGCAGAAAGGGATATGAACATATATGTCCATATATCCGTCTTCAGGAAATTCATATCCTTTCAGGTACTCCTCCGGAGTGCAGTCCGGATACTCCGTTATCGGCGGATAATGCACCGACGGAACAAAATCCCCGTCATCACAAACAAGTCCAAGCTTCTGAAGCTCCTCCACTCTGCCGAAAACCTCCTCGGCATGCTGCAGCAGCTCCTTTTTACGAGCCTCTGATATCATTCTAAAAAACCTCTTTTCTCATCCCCGTAGCGGTCATCTGAAAAATCCCCGCTTTTCTCTTTTCGGAAGATACAGATTGACATACGCCAGATGTTTACCGGAAAGATAAGCCTCCATCCCCTCTGTATCCTCTCCTTTACTCTCCTCGAAATATGCTGCTGCCTCTCTTACGGCATCCATCCCGCAGCCTGCAATGAAAACAAATCTGCAGTCCGTGTGCAGATCCATGATCTCGGAACTGACTGCTGTATCACGATTATCCTTACCTGCCGGTATACCGTCACCGTACCAGGTCCCTTTATGCTCACCTTCTTCAAAAAAAAGCACCGCCGCATAGCCTATCGGCGAAACCCTGGCTTTGCCCTTAAAGATATACAGCCCCGCTGCGCTGCACATAAATTCCTGCCCCGGTGACTGAAGCTCTCCTATATTCTCGTCTATGATCTGCCCGATCATCTTCATGGCAATATCCGCAACAGAAGGGCGCTCAAGGAAACAGTCCACCATCAGGTCAAGCGCTCTGCCGCAGGCTGCCGGAGACCGGCTGTCTGCCGTCGGATAGGCCACCCCCGCTACTGTGGAGGTTCTCTTTTCTTCAAACACCGCAAGGTGATCTCCCTCTCCGGGCTCTATGTCCGCTCCGTACAGGAAAACGGCTTTGCTCTGAGGTTCGATCCCCCTTCTTTTCAGGAACGGTCCGGGCGCCTGTTCCTGCATACCTTCATTCCTCATACCGCCTGTCATACGGATATTTCCTTTTGAAATACAAGCTCAAACCTCTGCGGTATCGGATAATTCTCACTGACCAGCTTAAAGCCGTAATAATGAAGCTGGTTTATCACAAGCTCCGGGCATATACCGGGGCCGTAATAAGAGGGAACTCCTCTCTCCGTGATATTATTATCCACGATCACAAGCCTGCCGTCCTTCTTCAGCGCCTTTTTAAGACTCTCTATGAACTCATCCTTTACAAACTCTATGTCCGTAATATAAACAGCATGATACATGGAGCACATGAATATCATGTCAAGACTGTTCTCCGGCAGACAGGCATCGTTCATCTTTGTTTCAAGGGTTTTTATCTGCCCTATCCCATACTCTGCCTTAAAGTCCTGTACATAATGCAGAGCATCCTCATTTATCTCTGTCGCGTAAACTGTCCCGTTCTCTCCCACGGCCTTTGCAAACTTCCAGGTAAAAAATCCCCCGCCGCAGCCTATGTCAGCCACGGTCTCTCCTTCTTTTACACCGGCCGTCTTAAGAAATTCATCTGTCCTCTCCCAGATATATCTGTTGGGATTGTCGAAGATCAAGAACTCATTCCACTCATTTAATGTGGGTATCGGAAAATCCTTACCGGTATAGTCATAATTAACATCTTCATTTTCATCATCATCATTATGAAGCTCCAGATGGAACTTATACAGAAGATATGTCTTGAGCCTCTCAAAGTCATTGCCGCAGAAGAAATCGGCATAAAACCGGGTAAGCTTATCCTCCGTCATTCCGGCTCTCTTCCCGTCATCAGCCAGATAATACGATATGAACCACATCAAAGCCGTATAATCATCCCCGACTCTTTCCTTAGGATAAAGCTCTTCAAAGGCTTTGTACGCTTCCCTGAGCTTCGACTCATCTCCGGACAAAAGCCCGTCATACATCAGCCTTCCGCAGCGTTTGCCGCGCACGGTATATCCCGATGTAGAGGTTCCTATTATGCGGTATCTTATCAGCGATCCTGCCGAATTGACATTTACGGTATGATCGCTCCTGTCACCGAGCCCTCTCGCCTTTGTCCCGGGAATATCCGTCATCTCAAAGATCAGACCGTATCTTTGAGGAGTAAACTGAAAAGAATCTACCGGAACAAACCCGTAATAAAAGAGCTGGCTCACTATCATGTCCTTATTCACATAAGGACCGTGATACGGGAGCTCTCCTTCGGTCACCAGATCATTGTCGACTATGATCAGTCTGCCTCCATCCTTTAACGCATGACGTATGCTGCCGACAAAGCTGTCCCGCTCCGCGTCGGTAAAGGCCGCATACACATTATGGTACAGAGAGCAGATATAAACGATATCGACTTTTATATCCTTTGAGAGCCCTATCCCCTCAAAGCTGCTTTTTGTGACGATGACATTACTTATATTATTTTCCGTTACATACTCATTAAGATATTCGAGATGTCTCGGATTGGTCTCTATGGCATATACCCTGCCTTCATCCCCTACGATATCCGAAAACTTAAAGGAATAATACCCGGGGCCGCAGCCTACATCAGCGACCTCCATGCCCGGTTTCAGATCCAGGCGTTCTATATTCTCCTTCGTAGTCTCCCATCTCTCCCTGTCAGGGTTGTTAAAAAGGATATAATCCTCCAGAAAACGCATCCTTGCCTTAAGCTCGGTGTTATCCCCGTCGCCGTATTCCACAATATGGTATTTATATCTCAGATAGGTCTTAAGATTATCATAGTCATTCTTGACCATCATATTCTTAAAGCCCGCGACGGCAGGTATTTTCTCGATCTCCTGCTTTTTTTCATCATCCATGAGGAAATACTTGCACATCCATTCCAGCGCCGTATATTCGCCGCCGAAATTCTCGCTTGGAATGATCTCCTCATAGATATCTATGGTCTCCTGAAGGATATCCGGATCAGGCTTATCCAGATAATCAAGGATAAGCCCCGCAGCCTTTTTTCCGCCCTCCGTTATATCGAAGGAATCCAGACTCCCCACATGTATCAGGGATTGCTTATCTACTATATGTAAAACCGTAGGGTCTTTAGCCGGCATTACTGCTTACTTGACCTCTTCGAATCCGTCGGTCGAAGGTAATTCGACTGATACGCTCTCGCCGGGATTTACGAACTTGATGTCGATGTCCATATCAAGGTCATAGTCCTTATCGTTGCCGTCAGCCATAAGAGATCCGGGAACCTTGACCTTTAATACGCCTGAATATTTCACATCTGTTATCATTCCGTTCTTTTCGGTAGCTTCATATGTGAAATCATTGAGCTCATCTATCTGGATGGTCTCATCAGCGCTCTTACCGGTCTCATTCTGAACAAGAGTGTTAAGATACTTCTTTACGAGAGCATCGGAGAACGTAAGCTTATATGTATCGCCATCCTTCTTGATCGACGAGATAGCTGCCTTTTCGATAGGTGTAAGAAGCCCGAGCTCTTTGATCTTTCCTGCCTCAAGGAAACTGGAGAACTCACTCAGGAAAGCCGATGTATTGAAGGTGCTGTCCGATGATTTTGCATCAGCCACTTCCTTGTTGTCTCCGGACGGCTTGCTGTCAAGCTTATACTTGCTCTTGACGTCACCCATGTCTGTATATATATACTCTCCGTCAGAGAACTGTATTATGTTATTGTCTCCTGTTGTCATTTCATAATAAAGAACGTTGCTGTTGTTTGAGGTGTCAAGCTTGAAGTTACCCTCACTCTCAACCTTTTCGCCGTCCATCTCAAGGTCAACGTCGAAATCAGCCTCCATTCCGCCCTTTGCCGTAACCTTGTTATAGGCAGCTGCGTAATCATTATAATCTCCGCCCCCTCCGCATGCTGTAAGCGTT
>CACZRA010000426.1 GCA_902783395.1 uncultured Lachnospiraceae bacterium | reverse complement strand
CGTTATGTCCGGAGAACAGTGCTTTATGAAGATGATAATGCGTAACCGCATGGAGACCGGCATCCCTTTCCCAACGGATATACTCACCGTGAATGACCTCCCCCATGAGATAGAAGTCAGGCTTCACCTCATCAGCGACCCTCCTCAGCATTCTCATGAAATCAAATTCAAGGACATCGGCCGCGTCAAGCCTCAGGCCGTCAATGTCAAATTCGCTTACCCAGAATCTGATAACGTCAGCTATATAGTCCTGCACCTCCGGATTTTTCTGGTTCAGGCGGACAAGCAGGTCATAGCCTCCCCAGTTATCATAGGAGAAGCCGTCGTTATATCCGTTATTCCCGCTGAAATTCACCCCTGAATACCAGCCCTTATAAGCAGAGCCCTCTCTCTTCTCCTTTATATCCCTGAAAGCAAAGAAATCTCTTCCCGTGTGGTTAAATACACCGTCAAGGATGACCCTGATCCCTGCCTTATGGCATTTCGATACGAATTCCTTAAGATCCTCGTTGGTGCCGAGCCTGCTGTCAAGCTTTTTGTAATCCGTTGTCTCATATCCGTGACCTACTGATTCGAAAAGCGGGCCGATATAGATTCCGTTAAATCCCGTATCAGCTATATGCTTTATCCAGGGCAGAAGCTTCGGAAGTCTGTGCACCGGCTCCTTATATTCATTCTCATGGGGACATCCAAGCAGTCCCAAGGGGTAAATGTGATAAAAGATCGCTTCATCATACCAAGCCATTTTATGATCCTCCTGTATTCGTGAGACACTTCATTGCCTTGCCTGCTAAAAAATTTTACCAAAAAGCGCAGGATTTTTGAACCCCATATAGTTGATAAGGCAGAAGAAAGTACAATATCTTGTATAAATATGCTGCTCCGGCTGCTACCGGGCAAAAATCTGCCGTTTGCTACGGGTTTTACATGGCCGAAATTTATGATATTATAAGTTTCGAAAAAGCCGATGCATTTTCAAAATCACATCAGGAGACAAATAATGGCTGAATTACTCACACCGCTTCAGACAGATATTCTCGGAGAGATCGCAAATATAACCATGGGCAATTCCGCTACGACTCTTTCACTCATGGTTCAGCATAAGGTTGACATAACAACACCGAAGGTTGAACTGATAAAGCGCAGCGCAGCCCTGGACGATTACGACAAGACCTGTGTTTTTGTCAATATCCACTACGTAAAGGGTATTTCGGGAAACAACATCTTCATATTAAAAGAGCATGACGTCCTTGTAATGACGGATCTTATGATGGGCGGTCCGGGCACAAATGTCAGCGGAGAGGTCGGTGAGCTTCAGAAGAGCGCGGTTTCCGAAGCTATGAACCAGATGATGGGAAGCGCCGCGACCTCCATGTCAACGATGCTCAGGCGTCCCATAGATATCAGTACTCCTTCCGTAGAGACCATAGACGTGAATTCGGTCAAGGTCTTCGAGAAGATGTTTGACAATCCCGCTGATCTTTTCGTAAAGATAGGCTTCCGCATCGAGATCGAGCCCAAGATCATGGACAGTATCATGGTCCAGCTCTATCCGCTCGATTTTGCTCTGGGGATGTGCAAGATCTTTACGGGAATGCAGGCTTGATAAAACAGGCCGCTCTGGCTGCACTACAGCGACGAAGGTTTTATCTTCTCAAGTACCGGGATCAGAGCAGTTGATATTATTATCCCTGCTATGCCCTGTGCCACATTAAAGGGTATCTCCAAAACTGACTGGGTAACGGCAGCTCCCATGGTCACAGTCTCATCCCCCGCATTTATCACGGTAAGTATCAGGATATTGAATAGAAAATATCCTGTTATCATTATGATCTCTCCGATAACACCGGATATGATACTTCTTGACGCTGTATGTTTCTCTGATAATCTCCTGTAGATCACTCCGGCAGTGTATGCCGTTATGAATTTTATCACAAAGGTCCCCGGTGCCCACATCACATATCCGCCCAGAAGATCTGACAGCATTGAGCCTGTACCGGCAGCCAGTCCGCCGGCAAATGGGCCCAGCAGGAATCCGGAAAGGATGACAAAGCCGTCTCCCGGATGTACATAACCCATCGTCGGGGTCGGTATCTTTATCACCGTAGTCGCTACAAAGGTCAAAGCCGCAAACATGGCTCCCATTACTACAATACGGATGTTTTTCATGTCTTTCATAGTATTATCTCCTTAAATATCCGGCTCTTCCCGGCTTCTGTTGTATCTTTTTTTCTATTATAGTGATAGTATATACACAAAGCAAGAAATATTTTTACATTTCCTACAGGAGTAGTATGAATAAATACAGGGCAGCTATATTCGATCTTGACGGCACAACCGTAAATACGCTCGCTAATCTCGCATTCTGCGCTAATTCCGTTATTGCGGAGTACGGAATGTCTCCTGCCGAGACCGACAGATTCAGATATTTCGTGGGAGACGGCTCCAGAGTACAGATGCAGCGGCTTCTTACTTATAAAGGGAGATACCGCGGTCCCGAAGATGAGCCGCTTTTAGAAGAGGTTTTCGCAAAATACCTCGATTTTTTTTCGCTTCACTGTGCGGACGGCGTGACGGCCTATGAGGGCATTCCGGAGCTTCTTGCAGTGCTCAGGGAAAAGGATGTGATATGCTCGGTTTTCTCAAACAAACCACATAAACAGGCCTGTAAGGTCGTTTCCTCAGTATTTCCCGAGGGCACCTTTTTCGACGTTTTGGGACAGACGGACAGCTATCCGAGAAAGCCTGATCCGGCCGGCGCCCTGAGTCTTGCCGTGAAAAT
>CACZRA010000425.1 GCA_902783395.1 uncultured Lachnospiraceae bacterium | reverse complement strand
TGATACGGCTGACCTGAGTTATGAATATGTTCCCCTTAACCTCAAAAACGAAAAGATCGTTATAACTAATTCCAGAGTCAAGCATAACCTTACCGAGAATTCGTATGATTCCTACAATACCAGGAGGAGTGAGAGTGAAGAAGCTCTTGCCGATCTTAAGAAGGTTGTCGAGATCAAAACGCTTGGAGAGCTGGATGAGGCGGGGTTTGAAAAATACAGCGGAAGCATAAAAAGCGATATATGCCGAAAGAGGGCAAAGCATGCCGTATATGAAAACCGCAGAACGATAAAAGCTGTCAGGGCCTTGAGAAAAAACGATATCGAAGCCTTCGGAAGACTTATGAACGAATCGCATATTTCCCTGAGGGATGATTACGGGGTCTCATGCAGGGAGATAGATATCCTCGTGGATGAGGCATGGAAGCTGCCGGGCGTCATCGGCTCAAGGATGACGGGGGGCGGCTTCGGAGGCTGTACGGTTTCCCTGGTAAAGAACGAATATGTGGATAATTTCACAAGGACGCTCGGAAGCGTTTATAAAGAACGAACCGGCATAGATGCCGAGTTTTATATCGCTGATGCTTCGGATGGAGCAAGAAGGATCGAAGCTTAAGTAACATAATGGCCGTGGAGCAGGAAAGATCATATAAGGATATAACAACGGGAGAGTGTATACGGACCGTCGGTGCCGAGATAAAGGAATTCAGGACACCGTCGATCCTGACTCCCGTCTGCATGATATTTGAGGTCATCATGGAAATGATGATACCTCTTCTGATGGCACATATCATAGATTTCGGAGTGGAAGCGGGAAATATGGGAGTCATATTGCGGACCGGTACTCTTATGCTTTTTCTTGCCGTTGCCGGACTTATGGCCGGGATAGGAGGGGGTGTATTCGGAGCAAAGGCTTCCGCCGGGCTTGCCATGAATCTCAGAGCAAAAATGTTCCGCAGCATACAGACCTTCTCATTTGCGAATATTGACAGATTCTCCACATCGGGACTTATCACAAGACTTACCACAGATATCACAAATCTTCAGAATGCCTATCAGATGCTGCTCCGTATGGCGATGAGAGCCCCGATGTCGCTTATCATAGCCATGACCATGGCCGTTATAATAAGCCCCGGGCTTTCCTCTGTATACTGCATAGCGGTTATATTTCTCGGACTGTTTCTGTTTCTTATCATCAGAAAGGTTTCCGTATACTTCAGACAGGTATTTGAAAAATATGATGAGCTCAATGAATCCGTCCAGGAAAACGTATCGGCGATAAGGGTGGTCAAAGCCTATGTAAGGGAGGAGCATGAGAAGAAGAAATTTGACACGGCAGTAGACAATCTTTACAGGATGTTTGTTAAAGCCGAATCATTGATGGTGACCAATATGCCTGTTATGCAGGCTACAGTATATTCATGTATCCTTGTGATAAGCTGGCTCGGAGCAAATGCGATAATAAACAGTGAGCTTACCACGGGGGAGCTCATGAGTCTGCTGACTTACTGCATGAGTATCCTTATGTCACTCATGATGCTTTCGATGATATTCGTCATGCTTACCATGTCATTTGCCTCTGCGCAGCGTATAACCGAGGTTATAAAGGAAGAGAGTGAAATAAGGAATCCTGAGACACCCGTAACGGAAGTGCCTGACGGATCCGTTGATTTTGAAGGGGTCAGCTTCGGATACAATAAATCCGCTGAGGAATATGTTCTGAAAGATATCGATCTGCATATAGCTCCGGGTGAGATGGTAGGTATCATCGGCGGTACGGGATCTGCCAAGTCAACTCTCGTAAACCTTATCCCCAGACTGTATGATGTTGATGAGGGAACCGTCAGGGTAGGCGGGGTCGATGTAAGACAGTATGATCTGGAAGCCCTCAGGGATCAGGTTTCCGTGGTCCTTCAGCAGAACAATCTTTTCTCAGGAAGCGTTATCGATAACTTAAGGTGGGGCGACCCCGGCGCAACTGAGGATGAATGCAGGAAAGCATGCCAAATGGCACAGGCTGACGAGTTTATTGAAAATATGCCCGGTAAATACGGAGCCCGTATCGAACAGGGCGGTGCAAATCTGTCGGGCGGACAGAGACAGAGGCTGTGTATTGCAAGGGCACTGGTTAAAAAGCCTAAGATAATCATATTCGATGATTCGACCTCCGCAGTCGATACCGCTACGGATGCGAAGATAAGAAAGGCGATCAACGAGGAGATCCCCGGTACAACGATATTTATCATTGCCCAGAGGATATCCTCTGTAATGAATGCAGACAGGATAATAGTAATGGATGACGGACGGGTTTCCGCTGCAGGTTCTCATGAAGAACTTCTGGCTTCCTCGGAGATATACAGGGATGTATATGAATCCCAGACGGGAGGAAGCGGTGATTTTGACGATCCGTACAAATAAGGGTGTATGAATGGCTGACGAAAAAGTAAGGGAAATACACGGACCGGGCGGCCGGCGCATGGCAGGAAGACCCAGGGTGAAGGTGAAGAACCCGGGAAGGCTGTTCGTGCGTACGATGGGCTATATGACACGGCACTATACACCGCAGCTTGTCATAGTGGTGATATGTATTGTGATCGGGGTTCTGGCATCTGTACAGGGAACTCTCTTTATCAGGAATCTTATAGATGACTATATCGCTCCGATGCTGATAAACGGAAGTACCGACTTCTCGCCTCTTTTGCATGCGATAACGAGAGTCGCCGTATTGTATGCCGTAGGCGTAGCTTCGACCTATATCAATCAGAGGATAATGATATATGTCTCGCAGGGGACGCTCAGAGAGATAAGGAAGGAAGTATTTGCCAGGATGGAATCACTTCCGATAAGCTTCTTTGATACTCATCCGCACGGAGACATCATGTCAATATATACGAATGACATAGATACACTGCGGCAGATGATATCCCAGGCCCTGCCGCAGTTTCTCCAGAGCCTTATTACGATAGTATCGGTTTTCATCAGCATGCTGGTACTGAGTATCCCTCTTACTGCTCTTACCGTCGCTATGGTACTGGTTATGATATTTTTAACAGGCTATTTCGGAAAGAGGTCGGGGGCCGGTTTTATCGGGCAGCAGAAGAACCTTGGTGAGCTTAACGGTTATATAGAAGAGATGATGAAGGGGCAGAAGGTAATAAAGGTTTTCAACCATGAGGATGAATCGGTAAGGGAGTTTGATGAAAGGAATAAAGCCCTCTACGAAGCGGCTTACAGTGCAAATAAATTTGCGAACATTCTGGGACCCGTAAACATGCAGATCGGTAATGTAAGCTATGTGGTATGCGCTGCTGCAGGAGGCGCACTGGCTCTTACCGGGATCACATCACTTACCGTCGGAGCACTTGCGAGCTTTCTTACCTTCAACAGAAGCTTCAATATGCCGATCAATCAGATATCCATGCAGTTCAATTCTGTATTGATGGCTCTCGCAGGAGCAGAGAGGATATTTGAGCTTCTCGAACAGGAGCCGGAAACGGATGACGGTTACGTGACACTCACAAATGCCGAGGTGTCAGAGGACGGCAGTATAAAGCCCTCCGAAAAGCACACCGGTATATGGGCATGGGAGCATTACCACAAAGCTGACGGGACCACTGATTATACCCTGCTCAAGGGTGATATCAGGATGCATGAGGTGGATTTCGGATATACAGATGACAAGATGGTCCTGCATGATATAGAGCTTTTTGCCAAGCCGGGACAGAAGATAGCCTTCGTGGGATCGACCGGAGCAGGAAAAACCACGATCACGAATCTTATCAACAGGTTTTACGATATTCAGGACGGAAAGATAAGATACGACGGGATAAACATAAACAAGATAAAAAAAGCGGATCTGAGACATTCGCTCGGAATGGTGCTTCAGGATACTCATCTTTTTACCGGAACGGTGAGGGATAATATAAGATTCGGAAAGCTTGATGCTACCGATGCTGAGGTCGTCCGTGCCGCAAGACTGGCAAACGCCCATGCTTTTATAAAACGGCTTCCCCAGGGGTACGATACCTATATAAAGGGAGACGGCGCAAACCTCTCAATGGGGCAGAGACAGCTGCTCGCCATAGCGAGGGCAGCCATAGCAGACCCTCCGGTCCTTATCCTTGATGAAGCAACAAGCTCCATAGATACGAGGACTGAAAAGATAGTACAGGACGGTATGGACAGGCTCATGAGCGGGCGTACCACCTTTGTTATTGCCCACAGGCTTTCCACCGTGAAAAACGCGGACTGCATAATGGTGATGGAACAGGGAAGGATCATCGAACGAGGCACTCATGATGAGCTCATTGCTCTTCAGGGAAAATATTATCAGTTATATACAGGTCTTTCGGCGGCCTCGCCACAGGGCGCCTAAGCCGGGAGTAAACTATAAAAGGAAAAGAGATAAAGGCATGAATATCATTATCGTAGGATGCGGCAAGGTCGGATCGACTCTTGTCATGACACTGTCAAAGGAAAACCATAACATCTCGATCATTGATATCGATCCGGATGTGGTGGATCAGCTGGCAAGTACGGCTGATATCATCGGGGTCACCGGAAACGGCGCTTCCCTCAGCGTTCAGAAGGAGGCCGGCATAAGAGAAGCCGAGATACTCATAGCGACGACCGAGTCGGATGAGGTAAATATGCTGTGCTGTCTGATCGCGAAAAAGTCAAATAAAGAGATCAAAACCATAGTCAGGGTGAGAAACCCGATATATCTGAATGAGGTAGGATTCTTCAGGGAGGAGCTTGGGCTTACGATGGTCTTCAATCCTGAGAGAGCGGCTGCCAGAGAGATAGCCCGTATACTCCGTTTTCCTTCTGCCATGAAGATCGACACGCTTTCGGGAGGAAGGGTTGACATTCTGAAATTCAGGATAGACGGCGATTCCATTCTTACCGGCAAAAGGATCATGGATCTTCCTCAGGATATAAGAAATTCCGTCCAGATATGCGCTGTAGAAAGAGGCGACGACGTCATTATTCCAAACGGTTCAACCGTGCTCAGCGAAGGGGACCGGGTTTCCTTCATAGCGTCTCCCCTTAACGCAACAAACTTCTTCAGGACCCTGAATATCGAAACAAATGCCGTAAAGGATACGATGATAATCGGAGGAGGGAAGCTCGCTTATTATCTGGGGCTTGAGCTCCTTGATACAGGCATAGCCGTAAAGATCATAGAACGCGACAGGGCAAGATGCATGGAGCTGGAGGAAGCTCTTGAGGGAGCTACCATAATCAACGGAGACGGTACAGAAGAGACCGTAGTAATGGAAGAGGGACTGGAGAGTGCCCAGTCAGTTGCGGCTCTGACAAACATCGATGAAGAGAACATACTTCTTTCGCTGTACGCAAAAAAACATAACAGTAAGGCGAAAATAATAACAAAGGTCAACAGGATGATGTTTGATTCGATAATCGAAGAGATAGATGTCGGGACCATAGTCCATTCAAAGAGCATAGTTGCGGATATCGTAAACGCCACGGTAAGAGCCATGCAGAATTCTAAGGGAAGGAGCAAGGTTGAAACCCTTGTAAACATTCTTGAAGGGAAGGCCGAGGCATTGGAATTCGTGATCAGAGAACCATCTGAGGTTACGGATGTGCCGCTGCATGATCTTGTGCTCAGGGATAATCTTATCGTGGCATGTATCAGGCGCAGAAACAATATCATGTATCCCAGGGGAGGAAATACGATAACGGTCGGTGACAGAGTGGTGATAGTCACTACTCACCAGGGACTTAATGACATCACGGATATATTGAGTGAGCGGAGGCAGAACAAGTGAATATAGCCAGCATAATATATTTTCTGGGAAAGCTCGTGGAAATAGAAGGTGTGCTGTTCACGGCTCCTGCCCTGGTATCTCTTTTCTACGGAGAAAGGCAGGGGGTCATTTATTTGGCGTCCGCCGTGATATGTATACTGACCGGACGGCTTGTCACCCTTAAAAATGTAAAAAAACAAGTGTACTATGCAAAGGAGGGATTTATTTCGGTAGCTTTCGGCTGGATAATAATGTCGGTTGCCGGGTGTCTCCCCTTTGTATTCACGGGAGAGATACCGTCTTTTACAGATGCATTTTTTGAAACTGTTTCCGGATTTACGACTACCGGATCAAGCATCCTCAAAGATGTCGAGAGTCTTTCCCACTGCTCACTGTTCTGGAGGAGCTTTACTCACTGGATAGGCGGTATGGGTGTTTTCGTCTTCATGCTTGCGGTTCTGCCGATGACAGGAGCCCAGAACATGCATCTCATGAGATCGGAGTCGCCGGGACCGGATGTCGGAAAGCTGGTTCCAAAGCTGGGAGAATCCGCAAAGATCCTCTACGCCATTTATTTCGGGATCACCGTGCTGCAGATCATCATCCTTCTGATAACCGGGATGCCTTTATTTGATTCGGTCACTCTGTCCTTCGGGACCGCCGGTACCGGAGGATTTGGCATAAGGAACAGCTCCATAGCGGATTATACTTATCTGCAGCAGCTCATTATCACTGTTTTCATGGTGCTGTTCGGTATAAACTTTAACTTTTACTTTTTTGTCCTGATAAGAAGGAGCCTTAAGACTGCCTTGAAAATGGATGAAGTCAGGTGTTATCTCGGGAT
>CACZRA010000424.1 GCA_902783395.1 uncultured Lachnospiraceae bacterium | reverse complement strand
GCCTTCCGTAATCTTCTTTTAGATGAGGGGGATATACGCGACAGACAAGGCCGGGCGGAAGTATGAGGAGTTCTATGATTATGAGGAAGATACGCAATCTCGGATCGACATCTGCAATGGAGATAATGTCGTGCCTGTTTTTATTCCAGTATAATTCGCTACCGGCAGAGAGCCAGTATGGATATCTTATGGATGTCATCAGGGCGAATTATGATTACGGGAATAGATTTTAGCAGGCACTGAGTTTTTTAGATAGCAAAGAGAGCAACGGGGGCAAAATTATGAAGAAATCCAAGCATCAGATCACGGCATTATTATGGCTGTTACTGATACCGGGACAGCTGGTCATAGATGCAATAATTATATCTTTAGCAGCCTACGGAGATGTATCGATGGCAGATCCTAATGCGCTTGGACATCCGGCACCTGCATTATCAATCCTGGCAACGCTGGCAGCTGTTGTACTCACTATTATAGTGTTCATCATCTCCATTATCCTGGTCATTGTCAGATATTCTATTCTGAATAAAAGATATAAGGAGTATAATAACTACGGACGGGGCTGAATCATATTATCCATTGGAGTGTAATAAAATCATATGAACAAAAAAGAGCGCGCAAGGTTCTCAAAATTCATGCAAAAACAGGAGAAAGCCAATAAAGCAAGACAGGCACTTCTTCAACGGGACTCTGAACAGGGGGATGAAAAGGCAGATGAATCTATAAATGAACCTTCCGTGGCACTCGCCAAAACCACTAAGCTAGTTTTCTTCAGACAATATAATACATATCAGGCATTACTTGAGATACATCCGATCGGCAATATGACTGTTGACGCAGTGTATGTAAAGGTAATCCTGTATATAATGCGCTGGTTTCGAAACCGTTTGGGAGAAGATTCCTTGGCTAGTAACCCAGATGTAGCATTTCTATGGGAGCAGTACCCTGATCCTGATAATTATGACCAGTTTAAGCTGGATGAAGTCTCAAATATCACCGGTTTTGACTTTATTGAATTTGAAACAGCATTTCTTAAAGATAAACATGCATGGATCGTCTATCTTTCCGAACCGGATAACGGGCAGGAACGGAAGGATATACAGGGGCGGACATTTACAACAGAAATATCCGTATATAAACAGGAACGATCTGTAGTTCTCGGAATAAAAGAGTCCTGCCGTGAGCCTGAAAGGAATACAGAAGATGCATTTGGCTACAGACCGGGCTTTGTTAGAGACATTTTCTACGATACAGACTTCTTAGTCACTGAACAGGGACTGGATCGGGAATATGCCTTTTCGAAGACAGCTTATAAGCTTAATGGTAAATCAGGCGAGTCGTGTAAAAAGCTTTATGACGGACTCATAGCCTCAAACGGTCGGCAGATGCCGATATTATTCGTGCCCGGAGAGTATTATGACAAACATGCGATAGAAGTAGATGAGAAAACAGCGAGCCTTTTAGGTTACTGTCACGTGGTTGTCCTCGAAAATGGCTGCAGAAAGCTGTTTGAACAGATCATGGAAAATAGTGAGTTTGTTGAAGTGGCTGAAGAAGGACAGCTGATCTTCTACAGAACAAATTACCTGCAGGAATATCCCTCCGCCTATTTTCAGGATGATTCAGATGAGCTTCTTGACAGGATAAAGTCAGTTGCTCAGAACGAACCCCTGCGCAAGTACTGTGATTTTAAGGAGTTTTCATTCAAACCATCATGGTCGGAGGGAATCGATGGAAGCAGTGATCAAAAAAATGAGGAGATAGCAGAACTGCATCGCCAATATGAAACGGAGATTGCCCGTATCAAGAAAAGAGTGAACGATCTCGAAAGGGATAATGATCATCTTCAAAGAAATATCAATGCACTGGAATCAGAAAATAAGGATCTGGATAAAGAGATACGGAAAAACATTGCGGAAATCTCAAAGAATATTAAAGATCTGGACAGCGCGATAGAGGAGCGTGACAGAGTAAGGATCGAAATGCGTATTCTCAGTGAAAAATCCCTTCGCAACGATCTGATTGCAAGGGGAATGGTCACTGAAACAAAGGAGCGCTATAAACCACTTATCAAACTGCCGCCCCTTTCAAGGGAGAAAAAAGAAGAAATTCTGGATTGGATCAGGGAGTACTATTCTGATGTGCTTGTCATTCACGCAAACGCCGAAAAATCCTTTTTGGACGATAACCGGAACATAGACTGGCACAGGTTCTGTATGATGATTCATTTTATCGCGGGCTATACAAAATACCGAAATGATGGCGGCCGAGCCTTGGATGCTCAGGCTGCAAGAGATTATGATGTTGAGGATTCCGGATACAAGATAGAACCGACCGGGAGCGGACAGGGAGCACTTGAGTTCCATAAAGATAAATATACGATTTCCATAGTAGAAGATGGAAAAGAGCAGGATGTCCTAATGGATCTGCATCTTAAGTATGGAAAGGGCATGGATGATAACATGATCAGGATATATTTCCACTATTCATCCGTTGAGAAGAAATCCTTTATTGGATTCATGCCTGGTCATCTGCCGATAAGGAAAACATCGCACTGATATTTGCACCTCCTTTGGGTGCGAGTGGAAATAGCTTGTAAAGAATAAAGCGCGAGAAATCACATTATGAGGAGCATTACATATGATTCAAACAACGGAAGATCATTCTGAGAAAAAAGCATTTACACCTTCAGAACTTGATGAATATC
>CACZRA010000423.1 GCA_902783395.1 uncultured Lachnospiraceae bacterium | reverse complement strand
CTTCCTGATGACATGGATATGACAGGAGATACGGTTTATCTTATCGAGGATGATTTAAGCCACATAACAGACTATCTGGCGAGCGAGGGGTTTACGAACCAGGTTGCGGCGCAGGGGGGTTTTTCTATAGTATATAAACAGTAAAACATAATCAGAAAAGGACAGAAATGCCTGTTATCTGTAATTCAGCGGTTTCAGGCGTGGTATAAATAAATGAAGCTGGTACAATATTGACAATGGAGCGGTAATACTTTACTTTATCAGAATGAATACCAAAAAACAGATAATCGGACTTGTTTTTCTTATATTGATCGATGTAATAATAACTGCCGCGGCAAAGCTGCTCCATGGCGTCTTTTCCTGTTTTGAACTGTTGGCGATTTTTTATGAAACCGGCTGTATTCTGTATTTTATTTATTATCATCTGATATGCAGAAATAAGATTCTTCTCATGAATTTCATGAAGCTAACCTGCTTCATGGCTTTGGGGGTGGCGGGATATTCTGTCCTGACGTTCGGACAGACGGATGTACATGCGGATACGGCGACAGCAACGCTGCTGGCACAGGCACAATTGAAGTATCGTTCATTTTTCCCAAAACCTTGGTGCTATGCAAACGGGGACATATGGGTATTGTCCGCTCAGCTTACCACACTTCCTTTTTCCGCGTTCATGAGTGACCAGATCCTGGCCAGAGTGCTTGGATCATTTTTCTTTGTCATGATGGCGGCAGCGAGCCTGTGGATAATAGATAAATATTTATTTGAAATGCAGACGTATGTCATAACCATTCCGGTTCTCTTTTGCTTTCTGTACGGGGCAAAGGATCATATACTCTATCAGGCAAGCTATACGGGGGGAATAATCCAGCTTTGTATCATAATCCCTCTTATTTATCTGATATTTATCAGGGAAGAAAAGATCAGACTAAAAAAGTATGCCCTCCTGTGTCTGTTTGCATTTATATTTGGACTTTCGGGAATGCGGCCGTATGCGGAACTTATGATACCTGCTGTCGTGGCATATATGATACTCTGCTTTGTGAATGGGCAGGAGAAGAAGGCTCTTATCAATACCATATTAATTGCACTGCCTTTTGGGGTGAGTTACCTGACCTATAAGCTGATATGTATGGGGCATACAGTGGTTTATTCGGATATAGCGGGAACAAGATACGCGGCGGACTATAAGGAGATAGCTGAGATATTTGCCACATCGATGGGACAGCTGTTTGAAGTGTTTGGATATACCGGAAAGAGCTATCTATCGTCTGTCTCCGGGATAGCAAATGCTGTAAGCATCTTTTCATGTGCGCTTATCATGTTTGTCATACCGTTGCTGCAGGGAATAAGATTAAAGGAGGAACCTGCAGGAATAAAGTTCTTTTATGTTTTTGCTCTGGTCCACAATATTGAGATGTTTTTTATCATCATATTTTTTGACAAGACGGCGAATAATTATTACTGGATACCCTCGGTATACATATTCCTGTTTGTTTCTGCTTACTACATCATGAAACACGGAATAATCTGTTCTGAACGCCGGCTTTTATACGGATGCGCATTTATGGCGGCGGCATTTGTAATGACTGTACAGCTTGGACTTAGCTGCCGTGGATGGATCGGCAAGGTTGCGGAAATGCGGTCTCTTCCGGATAAAATGATAGAATACGGACTTGATGCATACAAAGGGTACGGAACATATTGGAACATGTATTCGACTGAGATGTATTCAGATCTTAAGCTTGAGACTGCAGCTATCGGTGAAGGAATAGCTGTAGCGCTCAGACCATATGAATGGCTCGTGGATGCAAACAGATTCATACCGGAGGACAGGGGATCATATATATTATTAAATTTTAATGAGAATAAAGAGATCGGTTCCGAACTTGAAGGTGTATTCGGCGAATGCGAGGCAAAGTACATTATCGGTGAGAACTATATATATGTATGGGATTATGATATCTGTGTAAATGATTTCAAAGGGAAAGGTTGAGATGCATATCAGCTTTAATGTACCTCCATATACGGGAGAAGAGGAAAAGTACATAAAGGAAGTCCTGAAAAACCATATGATATGCGGGGACGGGCAGTTCACTAAGAAGTGCAATGAATGGATGGAACGGAAGTTTGATGCGAAAAAAGTGATGCTCACAACGTCCGGAACCTCGGCGCTTGATATGGCTGTGATGCTTTGTGATCTAAGGAAGGGAGAAGAAGTCATACTTCCAAGCTACACATTTTCCAGTACCGCCAATGCTATAATACTTAACGGCGGGACACCTGTTTTTATTGATGTGCGTCCTGATACAATGAACATCGATGAAGCCGGGATCGAGGCAGCGGTATCGGAAAGGACAAAGGCCATCATAGTGGTACACTATGCGGGGGTTGCCTGTGAGATGGATACTGTGATGGACATAGCGTCAAGACATGGACTTAAGGTCATAGAAGATGCAGCGCAGGCCATAATGAGTAAATATAAAGGGAAATATCTTGGAACTATAGGAGATATAGGGTGCTTTTCTTTCCATGAGACAAAAAACCTGAGCATGGGAGAAGGCGGAGCCATTGTAATAAATAACGAGGAGTATATAGACAGGGCTGAGATACTCAGGGAAAAAGGAACTGACAGAAGCAGGTTCTACAGAGGACAGGTGGATAAATACACATGGGTAGACAAGGGCGATTCATTTCTTCCGTCTGAGCTGAATGCGGCATATCTTTATCCTCAACTGCTGAAAGCAGAGGATATGACAGCACACAGGATCGAATGCTGGTACGGGTATTACAGAGGATTGAAGCATTTGTCCGATGAGGGTAAGATAGAGCTTCCGGTGATCCCTGAGGGATGTGTGCAAAATGGGCATATGTTTTATATTAAACTTAAGGGGATAAAGGAAAGAACGGAACTTATATCATATTTAAACAAAAATGATATCGGCAGCGTGTTTCATTATATACCTCTTCATTCGGCGCCTGCCGGGATAAAATACGGACGATTTAACGGGGAAGATATCTACACCACTAAAGAAGCAGAAAGACTGCTGAGGCTTCCGATGCATTGTGAACTGTCGACGGAAGATGTCGGAAGAGTGTGTGAGGCGATCAATAGATTCTTTGAAACGGAGAGATGATGCATATATCGGTTGTGACTCCTGTATACGGGTGCAGGGCAGCGCTGCCTGAGCTGCATAGAAGACTGACAGAAGTACTTGAAAATATCTCAAACGAATATGAGATCATAATGGTGGATGACTGCTGTCCGCAGGGATCCTGGGAAGACATAGAAAAAATCTGTGATAAAGACGATCACGTAAAGGGGATAAGGCTGTCAAGGAATTTTGGACAGCCTTCGGCGATCCTTGCAGGTGTAGAAGAGAGCAGGGGGG
>CACZRA010000422.1 GCA_902783395.1 uncultured Lachnospiraceae bacterium | reverse complement strand
TATGAAAATAAGTGTCACGATATTTGCGGCTATTATGCCGATATAATAGATCCCTACAAATAAAAGCATCAGGATGATGAACCCGATGGAATCCTTGACATACGGTATTGTCCTTATCATAAAATGCGCAAGTATGCCGAGAGCTATGAGCACGGCGTCAAGCGCAGCGGGCACTCTCCATGTTGCTTTGAACTCATGTTTAATAAGCCTGCCTAACATCTGAATACCTCCCTGAAAAGACTGTCCACGGATTTACCTTCTACTCCCCTGATCACTTCCACGGAAGCAAAACGGACTATTTTGCCCTCCCTCAGAAAGATGACATCGTCAAGTATATTTTCCACGTCGGAAATAAGATGTGTGGAGATGAGTATGGATGATCCCCGGTCGTAATTTGTTACTATCGTATTCAGGATATAATCCCTGGCGGCGGGATCCACTCCCGCTATAGGCTCATCAAGTATATACAGGTGTGCCCTGCGGCTCATGACAAGGATAAGCTGCACCTTTTCCCGGGTGCCCTTGGACATGGTCTTGAGCCTGGCAGAAGGATTTATCCCAAGCCTTGACAGCATATCGTATGCTCTCTCCTCCTCGAAATCCTCATAAAAGTCCCTGAAGTAATCAATGATCTCCTTTACAGACATCCCCATCCCCAGGTAGGTGCTGTCGGGAAGATAGGAAATCACCTTCTTGCTCTCCACTCCTACCGGCATATCCTCTACAAGCACTTCTCCCTCATCAGGCTGCAGCAGACCGCAGACTGTCTTAATTAGCGTTGTCTTTCCGCTTCCGTTAGGGCCCAGAAGACCTGTGATACGGCCGCCTTCCAGATCAAAGCTGATATTGGAAAGTGCGGGGAAGCCGCTGTATTTCTTTGTGAGATTTCTCACGCTGAGTAATGAACCCATTTTTCCTCCTTGATCACCGTTGGCTTTCTGTTTTTCCGATGATCTATATTATAATACCGGGACTCTTTCTTTCAAAAAGCAGCCCGTAAATGACGGGCCGCTTTTTTCCGGATCATCTGATGTTTCAGAAGATTAGGCTTAACAGATTCTTGTTTTGCTTCTGCTTTATATTGAAATTCAGTGTCCTGGTGCCGCCGTATTGTCCGATCCCGCGGACGGTCACGCTCGCTTTGCCTGCTTTCACATTATCCGCATAGCCGATGATCTCATAATCCGTGCCAAGCTTCAGCTGCTTTTTAGTCTTTCCCGAGCCCATCGTCGGTGCTGTTTTGCCGTCACTGCTCCTGAATTCGTTGGCAGAAAGAGTTACCGCCTTTCCGGTATAGGACTGGTCCAATACCTTCATGGAAGCCTTGGACACGAGATATGCTCCGTCCACGATACGGTAGCTGCTCTTTACAGTCCCCTCATAATTTCCCTTACCTGTGACCGTTACGGTTATTACCGTACCTATCGCGGGTCCGCGCTTATTTGCTTTGTAATAATCCATCCCGGAAAATGAATAGCTCTCATCCGTAAGCCTCTCATAATCCGTTCCGGCTGAAAGCTTCTTTCCGTTTGCGTCCGTGAACACAGGGGCAGACTTGAATTTACCCCAGCTCTTCTGGTAAGCCATATCCTGCACTATAAGGCCGCAGTCCTCAAGCTCTTTCTTATTTATCGTGAAATACTGTTCCTTGTAAAGTCCCTTATAATTTCCCTTGCCTGTGACCTTGACCGTGGGTTTCTTGAAACTCATAGGATCTCCGGCCGCATTCGTATTTGCCCATCCCAGGGAATAATCCGTATTTTTGGTAAGGACAACGTCTCCTACCTTTACCACGGGCTCCGGCTTGAAGGTCTTACCCTTCTCATAGGTCACGTCCGGAACAGCCGCAATATCAAACGGCTTTGAAGCATCCGGGATGATCTTGAAGGTCTTGGTAATGGTTCCGGTATACTCCTTCCTGCCGGTTACGGTCATTGTAGCGGTTCCGGCCTTCCTGTTGTTGCTGTAGGATATCTCATAGTATGAATCACCTGTCGGAAGAGTTGCGCCGTTCTTCGGAACAAGGCCGGGAGAAGGCTGTGTGATGCCGTCTTTATCTGCAGCTTCCTTAGCATCATACCCTATCTCGGATTTCCATTTTGACGCGGATTCATCGATCTTTGCCGCATCCGAGAGCTTGATGCCCTGTACCGTAAAGCTGAGGCTCTTATTTCCGTAGAAGCGGTAAGACTTTCCGTCAACGGAAACCTCTGCCCCGGTTCCTGCCACGGTAAGAGTCGTCTTTCCGGCGTTTTCGGTATCCTCCTGTGAAAGCCTGTAGCCCGCGGCATCCAGCGCCTTGCCCTGATACGTTACCGCTACGGTAAACTTATCATCCTCGCTTTTTCCTTTTGAAAGATCACGGTCTTCATAAGGCACCGTTGTAACGGATTTATCTTTTCCCGCGCTATCCTTCGTGAAGATCTGAACCTTGAACTTCGAGTCTGAGAGCATGACCTCGGATGAAGGATCCGATACGACGCAGGGAACCTTAAAGTATCCGGAATAGTTCGAGGTTCCGCCAAGGATCACATTATACAGTCCCGGTGCCGTGATCGACGCAGCAAGACCTGAGGGTTTATCCGCGATCGCACAGGCCTTCGCATCCGGATCATACTCCGTCACCTTCTCGTAACCTGCAACATAATAGTCCTTTCCGTTTGAAGCCGTACCCTTTGTGAGCTTTTTGCCGTTTCTCCTGAAATCCGGAGCAGGAGTCAGAGTCTTCCCTTTATAGGTCTGAAACAGGGAACCGGCTTCGAAAGTCTCCCCTTCTGCAGAAAAGCTTAAAGGCTCAATGCTGAAGTAGACGTTAATATCCTCCTTCTGGTAGCTTCCAGCAAGGGTGATCTGTGCCCTCGGTTTCTTGTCTGCAGCGGCCCCGGCCTGCGGTACATTGGTATTATTAAAGTATTTCACCGTATAATCCGACTTTTCGGTAAGAAGCCGTGCTCCGTCATAAACCTGAACGATGGGAGTGACAGCTGCTCCCGTGTATGGATATTTATATATATTATCCTTAAGGCATGCCCATACGGGTTTATCTTCCGCAGGAGGTGTGATCCCCGCATCCTGTTCTGCTTTTTTAGCCTCTTCCTGTGCCTTTTTCTTATCCTCGGCGGGCAGGGATGAGGTGACCGTCACAAGGCAGGCCGACTTCTTTTCATTTCCCGCTTTATCCTTCGCTGTCACAGTGACGGATACCGGGCTTCCGTCCGCTGAAGGCTTCAGAGCCTTCACATGGGCCTTGAGCATGTCTCCGGTATCCTTTGTCACAGACACACACTCCGGAGAAGATGAGCTCCAGGTAACAGACTGCAGCTTCCCGGGGTCGATCTGAGGGACTATAGAAGCAGACAGATCCGCCTCTTCTTCCTGCAGCAGAGAGAGATCCTTCTCGGATAAGACTACCTGCTGCAGAGTTTTCTCCACAGGCTTTACCGTGATCTTACAGGGAGTCTCCACTCCGCTCCCGTCCATGGCACAGGCAGTCACTGTAGCCGTGCCTTCCTTCAGTGCAAGGATCTGTGCCGTATTGTTGCTTCCGGGAGCCACCTGGACGATACTCTCATCGGAACAGAGCCATTGTACATTAAGATTCTTCGGGGGTGTTCCATCTTCATCTATGAGGACCTCCGCCTTGATCGAGGCTGATTCTCCTTCGTTCAGTTCCTTTGAAGCATGATCAAGCTTTATATCCGCTATCGGAGAAAAATCACCTTTTGGAGCAGTCTTTGATCCGGAGCTCCAGAGTACGTAATGATCCTCTTCAACCGGAGGTTCCTCCTCTTCGTCATAATCCTCTCCCTCATCCGAATCGTCTCCGCTTTCATAGTACATGCCCCTGTCCGCAGCGATCTTGAGTGTGAAGCTC
Source organism: uncultured Lachnospiraceae bacterium (assembly GCA_902783395.1). Taxonomy (GTDB): domain Bacteria; phylum Bacillota; class Clostridia; order Lachnospirales; family Lachnospiraceae; genus NK4A144. Next base: position 5,383 of record CACZRA010000422.1, on the reverse strand, counting down.
GTGAGCTTTATCTGCCGGCCGTCATCATCCTCGGTATCGCTGTCGCTGAGAATGGTGGAATAACATCCGTCCGCCCCGGTTAAATTATCACCGGACCAGGAAAAATACTTTTTATTACTCGGGACAAGATAAGCACCGAGGCTGCCCGCATCTATCTCATCATCTACAGGCGCTACGGAAACATAGACTTCAATTCCACCGTACCCTTCATCGTCTTCATAACGGTACGCAGTATACTTCACGCTGGAAGAAGGAAACTTCAGTGGAGAAACAGAGATCTCATCTGTCCCAAACCACATTCTGTTAACGGGTTTATCTTTTCTTGTTCCGTCAAAGCTTATGACATTTACTGCTTCCACAGTCACCGTCTTCCCGTCGGGTATGACGTCCGCCTCAAAGATATCGTAGCCGTCCGCTGTCCTGTCGACCTTATGTCCGTTGGACCTGCCTGAGTACTTTCCGGCTACGTAGTCAACATATGACGAAGTGACCGCATTATTGTCAGGATTATAGAGCTTCCAGGTCACCCTTACCGCTGTATAACCGGCTTTCTTTACGGAAAGAGAATCCTCTACCCTCTCTGCCGTGCATTTTTCATCTCCGCTGCCTGTCGTAAAGCTCATTACATCCGAGCAGGCCCTGGTGGTACCGGTACTGAGATGAAATAAGTAAACCCTGCACCGGTATGTTGTAGAGGGTTTGAAAAGATTACTGTCTGCTCCGCAAAACTCGGGGAAGTTCCAGGGCGTCTCACCCGATATGCGGCCCAATGAAATCTGGTTGCTGGTACCAGGTAAACGGTCTCCCATTTCAAAGATCTCCTCAGGCCCTGCATAAACGAGAGTAAACCAATCCTGATCTCCGATGCCTTCCTTGCTGCCGGTATAGGTGAGGACAGCACTGTAGCCGCTGACCGCCTTCACTGAGAAGTTTCCAGAAACCCCTCCCGTACCAAGACTGTCCGTCTCATCCTCCCGGATAAGATCGCCCGATACCTGCTGAAGATTATCATCCTCCGTATTATTGACAGTCCCGGAGGTCACGTCTGCTCCGGTATCCTCCACTGCCTCTTCAACAGTTTCACCGGCGCTCCCGGTCTCCACTGCGTCTGATCCGGGATCACTTACGTCTCCCTCAACCGCTTCCTGCCAGGCTGCGGTGTCCGTATCTGCTGATGCGCCCTCTGTCTCCGCTAAAGATGAAAAATCTTCCTGCAAAGACGATCCTTCCGCGCCGGTATATCCATCATCAGCCCCGGCTGCCAAAACTCCCTGCATGTTTCCGAAAACCATGGCGGTGACAAGGAGCACCGCGATCAAAAGCTTAATGCTGCGTCTGTTTTTCATTTTCCGTCCTCTTTTCCTGTGTTAATGTGCAGATATATTATAACCCGAGCAGTTCTTTTTTCTTGGCGTCAAACTCCTCCTGTGTGAGGGCCCCCATATCCAGAAGCTCCTTGAGCTGCTTTACCTGCTCTATGGGATTTGTGTTATCCGCGGCTGTCTGTCCGCCTCCTGTGCTTCCGTCGTATCCGCCGCCGTTGCCGCCTGACATATTTGCGAGTTTATTCTTCTGATCGTTTATGCAGTTGACCATCTCATACGCGCAGGAATACGCTCTGTCTATCTCAGACTCGGTGCTGGACCACCCCGGTATCAGATCTATCCTCATCTTTTCCGCATGGAAATCATTATCCCCTAAATAGATCTCAAAATGCATATCCGTGATCTTGCAGTCCTTAGGACAGCGAGGAAGCCCGGGATACTTCGACCCGAAATCATCCGAGAGCAGGTAATCAAGGAGTCCCGCCCAGCCCTGGGTCTTCTTTTTCTCTTCCTCCGAAAGAGGTGATGTGGAAAGATCCACGTTGTAGCTTAAGATCTGGTCAAAACGGAAGATATCGGGCTTGTTGTCAGTGAGTATCGCAAACTCGCCGGTACCCTCACTCACTCCCATTATGCGGTGGCGGTCATCTATCATGATGACACGCGTCATATTGAAATCTTCGTTGAAGCGTCTGTCATTTTCCTCTTTGTAAGCTATCAGATCCTTTACTTCTTCGACGGAGAGATCACCTATCCCCTCTACGTTGGGAGACATCTTTGATTTACAGTCTCCGCAGATGTAGCCGCCGCCCTGTATCTTGTAGCGTGTAAGCAGACCTGCCTTTCCGCCGCAAAGTTCACACTGTTTCTTTTCAAATAATCCCATACGAACCCCCTCCTTGAAATATAAAATATCCAATCTGTTTTACCATATTTTGCAGAAAAAATAAACCGCTCCTCCCTGATGTTTTCAACTAAGGTTGTCAGTTACGGAAGATTCCTATATCCTATTTCATTATGAGAAAACGCATTGTCATCATGATACCGGCATTAATGCTGCTTCTTACCTATGCGGCGGCACTTGCCGGTTATATTGCGATGAAGCTGCCCGACACTCCGGCCGATATACAGATAAAGGCTCTCCGTGCCACGGGCTTTATAAATGACGGCCTTTATATCGAATATATGAATGAATACGTGGATTATCTTCTCGCCTTTATTCCCGTGGGACTGCTCTTTCCGTTTATCCGCGGAAAAAAATGCCTTAATCTGACCCTTATATTCACGATCCTGGTCCTTACCGTAACCGAATGCCTGAGGATCATGTACTTCGGCGGGATCATCTCCATAGATGATGAGATCTGGGCACTTGCGGGAAGCCTCATCGGCTATGTTTATTTCCTTGTGATATGCAGGTTTCCCTTTTTCAGGGAAGTCTTTGACAGGGAAGACGGTCCCCCATTCGGATGGTTGTTTTTCGCAGTGATCTTTGCCGTCACACTGATGTATCTTAAGGGACAGTCCGACAGCTCACAGACTGTCACAGTCCGTGAAAAGGAAGCAGCAGCTCCCGCGATGACCGTATCTACCCCCGGGGGTGCGCAGAAGTCTTCGATATCAACCAATGAAGCCATATACGACAAGCTGTATGCCGAGCTTTCGGACTACAGTGAAAGGATCGTATTTCCCGATTTTGAACTTAAAGCCCAGGACATATTCAACGAATATGTAAAGATCCTCAATGATCATCCCGAGCTGTTCTGGCTCACCGGAGGCGCGAAGGTCGAGACTCTTATCACCGAATCGGGAACAACTGCCATGTTTATCCCCGAGCTTGAGGATGAACCTGAGGAGCTTCCTTCGATGGTAAAGGAGCTTGAAGATGCCGTAAACACCTACATAGCAGAATGCCCGGACGGCCCGGAATATGAAAAGGCTCTGTGGGTACACGACAAAATAGTCGAGGAAACGGAATTTGATTCGGATGTACTCTATTATTCGCAGACCATAGAGGATCCGCATTTTGATTACGCCTATACGGCATACAGTGCGCTGGTAAAGCACAAGGCCGTATGCGCAGGTTATTCAAGGGCTTACCAGCTCATACTGAACAGGATGGGTATAGAATGCGGATATGTAACAGGGGATGCGCTGAACTCTCACGATGAGATGGAAAGCCACGCCTGGAATTATGTACGGCTTGACGGACAGTATTACTTTACCGATGTGACCTGGGATGATCCGGTGAATGAAGATTACAAGGATTCGGGAAGACTCAGTCACAATTATTTCTGTCTCTCCGGTTCCGATATGGGAAAAGATCATTTTCCGGACGAGGACCAGTTCCTTCCGGAATGTCCGGTGTCCCGCAGTCCGTACTGATCCCTAAGACTCGTCCTCAAGGATCATCTCCGCGATCCTTTTTCTTGAGACGCCGTTATCCATGGCATTCTTGCCGATATAGCGGTGAGCCTCATCCTCAGTCATGTGCTTTCTCTCGACAAGCAGCAGCTTTGCCCTGCTGACTGTGCGCAGCTCCTCCATCTTCTCTTCCAGGGCAAGGTTCTTCTTTTCGAGCCTGTACATTTTGTCCTGCACAGCTACCAGATAGCGGACTGCCTGATCCGCGCGTCCTTTCGGAAAGGGCTTGAAAAGAACAAGTATCCCGTAATCCGTGACCTTCTCAAGTACCTCATCATATATATCCTTGGGTGTTACGAGCAGGATCGATGCCCTGCTTTTTTCCGATATATCAAGCGCAAGATCTATTCCAGTCTCATCCGGCATGGGCGAATTTATGACTATCAGGTTATAATCCTTCTCAAGGACATTTCTTCTTGCCAGGGCCCCGCTTTTTACGACATTAATAGTCGTAAAGCCGGTAAGTGACCGTTTTACGATAGCATCAAACTGCTCTGAAGCCGATACGATCAGTATGGAATGGTTGATATTATCGTGCCCGGTCATTAACTATCCCTTTATATACTCCGCAATTATTCCTTCCGGAACTATTTCCTTCACAAAATCACTTCCCTGCGCGAGCTTACCCGCTTCTCTTCTGGAGCCTGGAAGCAGAGCCGCCTCCGCATCCATCTCCTCCGGAAGCTCCAGCTTTCTCTCTATACCCGAAAGTCCCGCGTATATGAGGAGAGCATATACAAGATACGGATTGCTTGAAGCATCGGGAGACCTGAGCTCTATCCGTGTTTTTCCCTTGTATGTCTCGATGCACATGAGCTCGGAGCCTCCGCCGGTAGACCAGTTTGCCTTGTCAGGTGCGGTATTGTTTCCGAGTCTTGAATAAGAAGCATCCTTCGGATTGAGAAAGATGGTGATGTCCCTTATCTTCTCCATGATCCCTGCCGCAGCATATCTGGCTACATCCTCTCCGCTTTTATCTGCAGCATAGATATTGATATGATATCCGTTGCCGGGCTTTCCCGGTATGGGCATGGGTGAAAAGTCAGCGACCAGCCCGTTTCTGTCAGCTACAGTGCTCACTACCATCTTAAAGGTCGTTATCTGATCGGCAGCCTTCAAAGGCTTGCCGTAATGGAAATCTATCTCATTCTGTCCGGGTCCCCGCTCATGATGCGATCTCTCCGGAATAAGCCCCATCCGCTCTATGGTAAGCGATATCTCACGTCTTATGTTCTCGCACTTATCGAGGGGGGCTATATCCATATAGCCGGCTTCATCATAGGGTATCCTTGTCGGATCTCCGTCTTCGTTCTTGCGGAAGAGATAAAACTCAGTCTCGGTGCCGAAACGGAATTCTATACCCTTCTCCTTTGCTGTGGCGATCGCCTTTTTAAGTATAGCTCTGGTATCGAAGGCATATATTTCCCCTTCCGGGGTGAAGATGTCACAATACATACGGAGAACTCTTCCGCTGTCCGGTCTCCACGGAAGGATCGCCATGGTATCCGGTTCGGGCTTTAGATAAAGGGAACCGTAGGGACAGTCCTCAAATCCGGATATCACCCTTGCGTTTATCGGTATCCCGTCTTCAAACGCCTTTTTAAGCTCTCCCGGCAGGATGGATATGTTTTTCTGTA
>CACZRA010000421.1 GCA_902783395.1 uncultured Lachnospiraceae bacterium | reverse complement strand
GCCAGGATACTTTTATTGTCAAAGAAGCCGTGAATGTAAGTACCGTATACATTTCCTTTACAGTATCCTGTTTTACCGGAGGTGAATTCCGTAAGCTCCTCATACGGCAGGGTCCTCCCCGTATGAATCTCGTAGCCGCTGCCTCCGGTGTTTTCAAGCCCGCGTAACACTCCGGTCGCGCCTGTAACGGTATAGTTACCGTTTTTTTTTATCTTATCCTTTTCAAGGACGGTATCGACAGGCAAAAGGCCAAGGCCCTCCGTTACCCCGCCTTCCTCCGTACCGTATGGGTCTTCCACCCTTCTTCCCAGCATCTGGTAGCCGCCGCAGATGCCGAAAAGACAGGTTCCGGAAAGAGCCTTTGATACGAGCGCATCCGCAAGCCCCTCCTTCTTCAGCATCTTAAGATCCGCTATGGTATTCTTGGTACCGGGCAGGATGATGATATCCGGATCTCCCAGTTCGGAGGGCTTTGATACATAGCGTACGGAGACACCCTCTATCTGCTCAAAGGGGTCAAAATCCGTAAAATTGGAGATATGCCTGAATCTAATGACTGCTATGTCAAAGTCCCCGGCCTCTTTATGCGAAAACCTCCCGGACAGGGAGTCCTCGTCATCAAGATTTATATCCAAGTACGGAACGATGCCGACGGATCTTGTCCTGCCTCTTTCTTCAAGTATCCTGACTCCTTCTTCAAAAAGGCTTCCGTCACCTCTGAATTTATTGACTACGATCCCCATGACTCTTGCCCGTTCATCTTCATCAAGCAGGTCAAGTGTCCCGATAAGCTGGGCGAAGATCCCGCCTCTGTCGATATCTCCCACAAGGAGTACCGGAGAGCCTGTCAATTTTGTGAGGCCCATATTTACGATATCATCCTCCTTAAGGTTCATTTCAACAGGGGAGCCCGCACCCTCGATGACTATTATGTCCGCGAGTCCGGAAAGCCTGTCATATGCCTCAAGGATGTCCTTCACATATTCCTTCTTGTGCCTGTAATACTCCTTTGCCGTCATGTTGCCGACTGCCCTGCCGTTGACTATCACCTGGGAGCGGCTATCCCCGACCGGCTTGAGAAGTATCGGGTTCATTGCCGACATGGGTTCGATCCTGGCGCACTCAGCCTGCATAACCTGGGCTCTTCCCATCTCAAGTCCTTCCTTTGTGATATAGGAATTAAGAGCCATGTTCTGTGATTTAAACGGAGCGGTCCTGTACCCGGCATCGGAAAATATCCTGCAAAGTCCTGCTGCTATCATGCTTTTCCCCGCACCTGACATGGTCCCCTGGATCATGATCGTCTTTGCCTTCCCCCTGGGTATCAACGGCTCGGGACGGGGCCCGGACGGGGACCAGGGCACTCTTCCCAGAAGCTCCGTGCTCATGTTTTCGATATGATAAAGTCTCCTTATGAAGCTCTCAGTGAAGACTTCAGCCGGCTTTCCGGTCTTCAGCACCTTTCCCTCACCGAGCGCCACGACCGTATCAGCCAGATTTTCAGCGATATCCAGCTCGTGCAGTGACATGAGCACCGCAATATTTTTTTCCCTTGCAAAGGTTCTGATCTTCTGCAGGATATCGATCTTATATCTTATATCCAGAAAAGACGTGGGTTCATCAAGCACCAGTATCTCAGGTTCCTGGCATATCGCCCTTGCGAGAAGGACCCTCTGCTTCTGGCCGTCACTTATTTTCTTAAAAAGCTCATCTTCAAGTCCGTCGGCATCCGTCTGTCTCATGGCCTCCCGGACCTTTTGCCGGTCCTCCTCAGTCAGTATCCCAAGCCTTCCCGTATAGGGATATCTTCCTGTTTCAACCACCTCTTTGCATGTCATAAACTCAGGCCGCAGCTTGTAGGTCATTACCATGGACAGACGTGCGGCGATCTCCGGGGCTTTAAGCGAGGCTCTGTCATCGCCGTTAAGATATACAACTCCCGCCCTCTGCTTCAGTTCTCCGGTCAGCGTTTTAAGGAGAGTCGATTTCCCGCAGCCGTTCGGTCCGATAAGGATCACGATATGTCCCGGCTTCACCTCCAGGCATATATCCTTTATAAGATCCTCTCCGTATCCGATATTCAGTTTTTCGGTCCTGATCCCTTCCGCTCCGGTCATATCAGGACCTGTCTCTTCTCAGCATCATATATATGACTACCGGCACAAGAAATACCGCGGTAACAGAGCTTATGCTGACCTCAACGGGCGCAAAAGCGTTTCTTGCTATCATGTCACAGAAAAGAGTTACCGCCGCTCCCCCGAGAAAGCTTGCGGGCAGCATGACCTGTGCCCCGTCTGTACCAAGGCAGGTCTTCATCAGATGCGGTACCGCTATCCCGACAAAAGATATCGGTCCCGCAAATGCAGTTACGCAGGCGGCGAGAAGACTCGATATCAGAACCAGCATCACCCGTAAAAGCAGGATGTTGACCCCTGCGCTCCGGGCATACTCCTCTCCCATCCTGAACGCATTCACAGGCTTTATAATAAAT
>CACZRA010000420.1 GCA_902783395.1 uncultured Lachnospiraceae bacterium | reverse complement strand
TTCCGGGATCGCCCTTCTGTCCGCCCATAGTGGCATAGAAAGGCGTCCTGTCGGTTATAACGGTACCCTCCATTCCGAAGGTCAGCCTGTCCTTAAGCTCGTTTCCGTCTGACAGGGCAAGTATCCTGCCCTTTTCCTTAATGCTGTCATAACCCGTAAATTCACACTTTACATCCTCGCCGAGGCTGTCATATACCGCGAGGTTATTCGTAAGCTCGGCGGAGAAGCACTGGTTCTCCCTGGCCTTTTTCTTCTGCTCCTCCATTGCATCGGCAAAGCCCTCTTCGTCCACGCTGAAGCCGTTCTCGTCCGCTATCTCAAGCGTAAGCTCCAGGGGGAAACCGAAGGTATCATAGAGATAGAATGCCGTTCTTCCGTCGATACGGTTTTCCTTATCCTCCTTCTTCAGCTCAAGGATCTTCTCCATCTCTCTCATGCCGTTCTCCAGGGCACTCTCAAACCTCACTATCTCATTACGAAGCTCCGTAATGATGAAAGCGCGGTTTTTATTCAGGAGCGGATAGCTCTCCACATATATCCTCACGATATAGATGGCTGCGATATCTATAAGGTTTTCTATCGTAAATCCGAGCAGGCGCCCGTGCCTTACGGCCCTTCTTATCAGTCTTCGCAGGACATAACCCGCTCCCGCGTTTGAAGGCAGAAGGTGCGCCTCATCACCTATCAGCATGACGGCAGTGCGCAGGTGGTCGGCGAGTATCCTCATCGACCTTGTCTTTGCCTCGTTCTCACCGTATCTGATCCCTGTTTTCTTTTCCATATATTCAATGACCGGATGGAAAAGATCCGTCATATATACGTCCTTTGTGCCGTTAAGGAAAGCAAGTATCCTCTCAAGCCCCCAGCCCGTATCCACGTTCTTCTGCTTAAGCGGCGTCAGATGTCCGTCCTTATGCTTTTCATACTGCATGAAGACATCATTTCCGAGCTCCGTGTATTTTCCGCAGGAACACCCGGGTCCGCAGTCCGGTCCGCAGTCCGGCACATCGGCAATGTAAAACATCTCACTGTCAGGCCCGCAGGGTCCGTACTCAAGCCCCCACCAGTTATCCTTTGCAGGAAGGTAGAAGATATTCTCCTTTTTGAAACCGGACTCTATGCGGTACTGAGCCCCCTCCTCATCCCTCGGGGCGTTATCATCACCCGCAAATACAGTGGCTGCGAGATGGTCTGAATCAAAGCCAAGCACATCGGTCAGAAGCTCGTAGCTCCACTGGCATCTTTCCTTCTTGAAATAATCACCCAGACTCCAGCTTCCCATCATCTCAAAGAAGGTCACATGACTCTTATCCCCGACAGAATCTATATCATTCGTCCTCACACAGCCCTGGATATTGCAAAGCCTCTTTCCCATCGGATGCTTCTGTCCCAGAAGATAAGGCATCAGCGGCTGCATCCCCGCCACGTTAAAGAGCACTCCCGTGGAGCCGTCGGATACGAGCGACACCGCACCTACGTCAACATGTCCCCTTTCCTTGTAAAAATCTCTCCAGGCCTTTCTTAATTCATCGGATGTAAACTGTTTCAAAAGTCAAACCTCCCTGCGAAATATTTTTCAAGATCCGCTACAGGTACTCTCTCCTGCTTCATCGTATCACGGTCACGTACGGTTACCGCATTATCGGTTTCCGAATCAAAATCGTAGGTAACACAGTAAGGTGTACCTATCTCATCCTGTCTGCGGTATCTCTTTCCTATGGCTCCCCTCTCGTCGAACTCACAGTTATAATGCTTCGAGAGCATGTCATATATCTTCTCGGCACCTTCGTTCAGCTTCTTTGAAAGCGGCAGCACCCCTATCTTCACGGGTGCAATTGCCGGATGGAAGTGAAGCACCGTCCTCATATCACCGCCCTCAAGCTCCTCCTCATCATAAGCCTCACATAAGAAGGCAAGCACTACCCTGTCTGCGCCCAGTGACGGCTCTATGACATAAGGGAGATATTTCTCATTCGTTGTGTCATCAAAATAGGTCATATCCTGTCCCGATGTGTTCTGATGCTGTGAAAGGTCATAATCGGTCCTGTCCGCTATGCCCCAGAGCTCGCCCCAGCCTATGGACGGGAAAAGGTACTCGAGATCGGTAGTGGCCTTGGAATAAAAGGCCAGTTCCTCGGGATCATGATCCCTGGTCTTGATATGCTCCGGCGCCATGCCGAGGTCATGGAGGAAATCTATGCAGTACTGCTTCCAATATGCAAACCACTCCAGATCCGTCCCGGGCTTGCAGAAGAATTCGAGCTCCATCTGTTCGAATTCCCTTGTCCTGAAGGTGAAGTTACCGGGAGTGATCTCATTTCTGAAGGACTTCCCAATCTGACCTATGCCGAAGGGTATCTTCTTTCTGGATGTTCTCTGCACGTTCTTGAAATTGACAAAGATCCCCTGCGCGGTCTCAGGCCTCAGGTATACTACGTTCTTTGCGTCCTCCGTCACTCCCTGAAAGGTCTTGAACATGAGATTGAACTGCCTTATATCGGTGAAGTTATGCTTGCCGCAGGTAGGGCAGGGTATTGAATTCTTTTTGATGAAATCCATCATCTCCTCATTCGACCAGCCGTCCACCGATGAATCCAATGTCACCCCGTTCTCCGACGCCCAGTCATTTATCACGTTATCCGCCCTGAAGCGCTCATGGCATTCCTTACAGTCTATCAAAGGATCCGAAAAGCTGCCGATATGCCCGGATGCTACATAGGTCTGGGTATTCATCAGTATCGCGCAGTCAACGCCCACGTTGTATTTATTCCCCGTGACAAAGCGGCTCCACCAGGCCTTTTTTAC
>CACZRA010000419.1 GCA_902783395.1 uncultured Lachnospiraceae bacterium | reverse complement strand
CATGCAGCAGATGATTTTCAGAAAGATACGACAGGTGCTTTTGATCTTTCCGTTACGGATCCTGTTGTGATAGACCTGTTTTGCTCGGGCTGCTGGAAATATGACGGGGAATACAGTCCGAACGGGGGAAGGAGAGATCTGTGTGCCGCGGAATCAGAAAAGCTGATAGATCTGTCAGCGATCACCGTTCCCACGCTGGTCATCTGCGGAAGCAAGGACCCGTATCTGAATTATGATCTGATAGACAGCTCACTTCAGGAGCTTCCGGACGGATCCTCGCTTGAAGTCATCGAAGGCGCCTCTCATGTCGCATATATAGAGGAACCATATTATAAGGATTTTCAAAACAGACTTGTTCGGTTTCTGGAAAAATAAGAAACTTGTCATCAAAAGGAGGACTTTGATAACTTGAACATACATATGACAGACTCATTTAAGACTAAGAAGAGAGCTTTAGTACTCATGGCATTTGTGGGGATGCTTCTGACGGTGCTGACAGGGTGCGGAGCCGGAAATGAAAATACAAATAATCTGTTTGACGGAATGGACATAGATACCTTTTCTGTCACGTCAGAGAATCTGCATGACGGCGTATGGGATACCGTTATCACAAACACGGACAGCGGAAACAATCTGTCGCCGCAGCTTTCCTGGGACAGCATAGACGGAGTCAGCTGCTATGCCATATATATGACAGACTCGTCTGCCGGGAACTGGATACATTGGAAATCAAACAATGTAACCGAAACTGATATTCCGGAGGGATGGGCTTCAGAGAGTGAGTATATCGGTCCATATCCGCCGAGTGGAACACATAATTATGAGATATATGTATTAGCTTTGAAAAAGCCTGTAGACAGTCTGAAGGGATCCTTTGACGGGGCTGATCCGGATATCAAGGCAGATATACTGTCCCTCGATACTGATAATGACGGTTCCGAAGGAAACATAGCAGCATACGGCTGTATTTCCGGAACATATACGAAAGGGGAATAAACTCTGATCGTTCCATGTTACCGGATTCAGTGCTGTCCTCCGGCTTTCTGCTTTGTAAAGAACTCGTCCAGGGACTTTAATATCTCTCCCGGGGTCATGGTCTTTAGAAGATATCCCTCCGGCTTCAGCTTAAGGACCTCCATAACGGACTCCTTGTCACTCTTTGACGTGAGAAAGATCACGGGAAGGGATGCGGTTGAAAGCTCCGATCTTATCATTTCCAGCACCTTAGCCCCCGTGACCACAGGCATCTCATAATCAAGAAGGATCAGATCCGGCCTGTTCTTCGCAAGATATGTGATGGCATTCATTCCGGAATTCACCATCGTCACCTGATATGTGCCCTCAAGCCAGCCCTTTATCGTACGCAGCATCACGGGATCATCATCCACCACGAGTATGCGTTTCTTTTCGCCCTCGGCCTCTATAAGCTCCCTCGTTTCATTCATCGCCTCCACGAGAAGCTTCACATTGAGCGGCCGCTCAAAGGTACGGGTTATCACTGAATCAGGGATAAAGATCTTTGCTTCCTTTATCTCCTCATCGGTACCGACGACAAAAAGCCTCGCCTCATCCTCGAGTACCTTATCCTTAAGGTAGGTAAGCCCTTCCCCTGTCTTGTCCACATAGTCACCGAGATACAAAAGCACGATAGACTTCTTCCCGGTCTTATTCAGCTCATTTACATACGGCGAGCAGAAGTCCACAGCAAAGCCCGCCTCCTTAAGGTTATCCTTTATGGCATTCGTCATAAAGCTTTCCCTGTCACTTATCAGAAGTATTTCCTTATCCATATCCCACACCCTTTATCAGATATCTGCCAATATAGAAAGTATAGCATCCCTGTCCACATTACGGACGGCCTTTTGCAAAGAAGAGGTCATGTCCATCCTGTCCTCCGGTACGCGGTATCCCTCCAGCTGTCCCATGATATTATCCACTGTATCCATATCAAAAGCCTCGGCAAATTCCCTTACGGCCTTAAGCATTTCCATAAGATCTTCCTCTGATATCTCCTTAAGGTCCCGGCCCGCCTCATCTTCCCCGGCTCCGGCAGCCTTTGAAAGCTTTTCCCGTAAGCTTCTGTACAGCTCCAGGAGCTCCGGAGTCTTCTCCTTGAGACTTACGAGTGTCTCTTCAGCATTTCCCTTATCCCCGTCATATACGGCCTTAAGATAAGCGTTGCCCTTATTCTCAAGCTCAAGCGCCATACGAGAAAGGTGCATGGCCCCTATGAGCCTCGAAGAAGACTTAAGTGCATGCACATGGACAGTATAGTCCTTTATTTTTCCTTCCGAAAGCTCCCGCTCTATCCTGTCGGAATTCTCTTCTATGCCTGCATGGTAATCTCTTATCACATCCGCAAGGGTCTCAACATCCCCCGAGTTCTTTATTCCCTCTTCGATATCTATATCAGTTACTCCCTCCAGAGCGGAAGCAAGAAAGCTGAGCGGATCACGCTTCGAAGCCTCAGTCACGGTCTCCGCATTTTCCTCTGCCGGCCTTTCCTGTATCTTTTCATCACTAAGATATTTTTTAAGCGAATCCCTGAGCGAGCGGTAGCTCACGGGCTTTGTCATGTAATCGGTAAAGCCCTCCTTCATATACATCTCGCGGCTTCCGGCTACAGCGTTTGCCGTGAGTACTACAACGGGAGTGTCCTGATTCATATTTCCATCGAGATCCTTCATGGCATGCAGAGTCTCGATGCCGTCCATCCCGGGCATCATGTGGTCGAGGTAGATGATATCGTATTTCTTACGCTTCACCATTTCAAGAGTTCCCGCACCCGAATCCGCCGTATCTATCCTTACACCCGTCCTTTTCAGAAGCCTTGTTACCACCAGAAGGTTGTTTTCCGTATCATCGGTCACAAGTATATCTGCATCAGGGGCATAGAAGGTATCATCCTGCTGTTCGCTCCCTCCCCGGGGCACATACTTCTTAAAGGCCTCCGACAGATCCCCGATCTCCTCCCACTTCACTACCTGCTGGCGCAGCGAGAAATGGAAATCGGAGCCCTTTTCATACTCTGACTCGACCTCAAGTGTCGAGCCCATGCTCTCCAGCAGCTGCTTTGTAATGGAAAGTCCGAGCCCTGTCCCCTTCACTGCCTTATTGCGTACCTGATCGAGCCTGTCAAAGGCCGAGAAGAGCTTTTCCATATCCTCTTCCCTGATGCCTATGCCCGTGTCCTTCACGGATATCGTGAGCAGGATGCTGTCGTCCTCCTCAGTTTTTTCAAATCCGACGCCAAGGGTCAGCCCGCCCTGCTCCGTATACTTCACGGCATTTGACAGCAGGTTCGTCATGCACTGCTTTATGCGGATCTCATCGCCGAGAAGCAGATGCGGTGTCGCGGGATCGACCTTCACGTCAAAGCTTAGCCCCTTGTCATTCGCAAGCGACATCGTCATGCTGACCACATCATTTATCGTGGATGTCAGCTCATACCGGACAGGCACGATCTCCATTTTGCCCGCCTCTATCTTTGAAAAATCAAGAATGTCATTGATCAGGGCCAGAAGCGTCTTTCCGGCGCTCTGTATGTCCTCGGCATACCTTGCGATCTCAGGATCCTTGTTTTCCAGGAGTATCATCTCATCAAAGCCCAGCACTGCATTGATGGGAGTCCTTATCTCATGGCTCATTGAGGAAAGGAAAGCCGACTTCGCGTCACTCGACGCCTTTGCCACGTCCAGCTCGTTCCTCATCCTGTCCTCTTCACGGAGCCTTTCGAGATAATCCTCGGTATCCGCCACTGTTTTGACGAGGGCATCATGAAGCTCCTGTATCTCATCCCTGCTCTTTATCTTAATGTCTGCAAGCTCCTCCGTACCGCCTATGCTCCCGTCCTTTTCGGAGTAAGCAAAGCCCTTCATGGCTTTTGACATCTTCCTTATGGGCTTTGCCACAGTAAGCTGCAGATAAGCGTCAGCCAGTGCCGATGTGATGATGGCCGCTGAGAATAAGACCATTATCAGCCTGAAGGAAAAAGCGAGGGTCATTTTACTGTCAAGGTCATGCTCCCTACTGAAAGGATTGAACCTCTGCCGGTCGTCGAATATCCCGTCTTCGATATCACCCGCGCCCACTGCTTCACCCAGTATGCCTATGGCCCTTTTGCCCTGAGCACGGTTTTCGCTTGGAAGAGACGGCCTGTCGGAGCCCCCGGAACCGGGAGGCGGGACATCCCCGTCCGGAGGAGCCATATCTCCCTCCGGAGGCTTCATATCCCCTTCCGACATCATCAATGCTTCTGCATCATTCTGCGGTCTCAGGCTTTCCGAATTAACGATGGATGTGAGATGTATCGCGACAAATGCCGCAAGTATGGTAAGGATCATGGCTTCCAGGGCTATGACCCGGGTCACCCTGAAAGAAAGCCCCGAGGAGAGCTTCTTTATCCTGTCCTCAAGATTTCTGTACTGCCCGCCGGTTTCAGTCAGGTAAAAAACACCGTTGGGGATAATGACCTTTATCCTGTCCGGCAGGAATCTGAATACGGCAAAAGCCGTGATCATCGCACCCTCGCTCTCAGGAAGCGCATAGGCAAAGGCCCTGAGGGTACGTGCAGCTATATCCCGTCCTACTTCACCGGTAGTCGCGATATTTAATATGATCCCGTTGACCGCCCCCGTGATCAGAGCAATGAAGGCTCCCAGCAATATTGACCTTATAAGGCTTTTATATACTTTCCTACCTGAAGCGGAAGCGGAAAGGAGAACGGCGATAAGACAAAGCGCCAGCACATATGAGCTCAAGGGCTCCATTATAAAGGAATAGATCATGGCGAGCATGACCGCAATGATGCCCGGCATGCTTCCGCAAAGAGCACCCGTAAGAATAAGCGGAAAATAGCCTAAGGAAAACCCGCCAAGGCAGGATGAAAGCAGAGAAGCCGCAACGCTTAAACCCGCCATGAGCAGTGTAAATATCACAGAAAACAATGCTCTTTTTTTCAATAGCTTTTTTTCATCGGGCATATTTCATATATCGTCAAACAGTGACATCTGCTCATACGATCCCTCTTCCTTCACCATTTCGTAGAAGCTCTTAAGATCGTTCACGCCGGATATCTCTGTTGCTCCCTTTTCTGTTATATATATGTTCCCTTCCAGATCGACTATCTTTG
>CACZRA010000418.1 GCA_902783395.1 uncultured Lachnospiraceae bacterium | reverse complement strand
CTGTCTGAAACGTCCGCCCTTACCCTTAAGCATATCGGAAAGAGACTTCAGCGGACGGTTGCCGGGTCCCGTTACGGGTCTGCCCCTGCGGCCGTTATCGATAAGCGCATCGACAGCCTCCTGAAGCATTCTCTTCTCGTTACGAACGATGATATCAGGCGTTCCGAGCTCAAGCAGCTTCTGAAGCCTGTTATTTCTGTTTATTATCCTTCTGTACAGATCATTAAGGTCAGATGTGGCAAATCTTCCGCCGTCAAGCTGTACCATAGGTCTCAGATCGGGCGGGATAACGGGCATGCAGTCCAGGACCATCCAGGCGGGCTCATTTCCCGACTCCCTGAACGCCTCAACGACTTCAAGCCTCTTGACTATCCTTGCCCTCTTCTGGCCCGTCGCATTTTCAAGCTCACTCCTGAGCTCTTCTGATTCCCTGTCAAGATCTATGCTCTGCAGAAGCTCCTTGACAGCCTCCGCCCCCATGCCTACGCGGAACTTATAACCGTAGTCCTCTCTTGCCTTCTGATACTCCTGCTCGGTAAGTATCTGCTTATACTCCAGATCCGTCTCTCCGGGATCGAGCACGATATATGATGCAAAATAAAGGACTCTCTCCAGTATCCTCGGTGAAAGATCAAGAATAAGACCCATCCTGCTGGGTATTCCCTTGAAATACCAGATATGTGATACCGGAGCGGCCAGCTCGATATGACCCATACGCTCACGCCTTACGGAAGCCTTGGTAACCTCCACTCCGCACTTATCACAGATAACGCCCTTATATCTTATCTTTTTATACTTTCCGCAATGGCATTCCCAATCCTTTGTGGGTCCGAAAATCCTTTCACAGAATAAGCCGTCGGGCTCAGGCTTAAGGGTACGGTAATTGATCGTCTCCGGCTTTTTCACTTCACCGTGGGACCACTCCCTTATCTTCTCAGGACTCGCCAGTCCGATCCTGATAGCATCAAAAGTCAGCGGCTCGTATTTATCTGTCTGTCTGTTTATCATCTCAGGCATCTGAAAGCTCCTCTCATAGCATTACTGCTTGTGCTTTATCCAAAGTTTTATTCTGTAGCGGAAGTCTCTGCCGGCTCCTCATCCACATACGTTTCTTCATCGATATACGACTCATCATCTTCCTCGACTGTCTCAAGGGTTCCGGTCTCACTGTCATATTCCTGTGTGGTGAATCCGTTCTCCCTGAACTCGTCTTCACGGGATCCGCCGTAGAATCTGTCATCATCAAGGATATGGCGCATATCCGTATCACCGAATTCAGCCGTTTCCGCTATCTCTACCTCCGTACCGTCATCCTTCAGGACACGGACATCAAGCCCCAGTGACTGAAGCTCCTTAAGAAGCACCTTAAACGACTCCGGTATGCCGGGCTCGGGTATGTTCTCACCCTTTATGATGGCTTCATAAGTCTTCACACGCCCTATCACGTCATCGGATTTAACCGTCAGTATCTCCTGCAATGTGTATGCCGCTCCGTATGCCTCCAGAGCCCACACTTCCATCTCTCCGAATCTCTGTCCGCCAAACTGTGCCTTTCCGCCGAGAGGCTGCTGTGTAACAAGAGAATAAGGACCTGTGGAACGCGCATGGATCTTATCATCGACCATGTGATGCAGCTTGAGGTAATGCATGTGTCCTATAGTGACCGCATTATCGAAATACTCACCCGTACGGCCGTCTCTGAGTCTGACCTTGCCGTCCCTTCTTATCTCGACGCCCTTCCATACCTCTCTGTGATCACGGTTTTCGGAAAGGAAATCCATAACCTCGGGAAGAAGGATCTTCTTGTATTTCTTTTCAAAATCATCCCACTCGCTGTTTACGTAGTCATTTGCGAGCTCAAGTGTATCCTCTATATCAACCTCGTTAGCTCCGTCAAACACGGGAGTCGATATCTTAAAGCCCAGAGCCGCCGCTGCCAGAGACAGATGGATCTCCAGAATCTGTCCGATATTCATACGCGAAGGCACGCCCAGAGGATTAAGCACTATATCCAACGGCCTGCCGTTCGGAAGATAAGGCATATCCTCGATAGGAAGGACTCTTGAGCACACACCCTTGTTCCCGTGGCGGCCTGCCATCTTATCTCCCACGCCGATCTTTCTCTTCTGAGCTATATAGATCCTGACCGCCTTATTCACCCCGGGCGAAAGCTCATCTCCCGCTTCACGGGTAAATACCTTTGCGTCGACCACTATACCGTACTCACCGTGAGGGACCTTAAGCGACGTATCCCTTACCTCACGGGCTTTCTCACCGAAAATAGCTCTCAACAGCCTTTCCTCGGCCGTCAGCTCTGTCTCTCCCTTGGGTGTGACTTTTCCGACAAGTATATCCCCGGCTCTGACCTCGGCACCGATACGGATGATACCGTTTTCGTCCAGATCCTTGAGAGCGTCTTCACCGACACCGGGCACATCTCTCGTTATCTCTTCGGGTCCGAGCTTCGTGTCTCTGGACTCGCACTCATATTCCTCTATGTTTATGGAAGTAAATACATCATCTCTTACGAGACGCTCGCTGATAAGTACCGCGTCCTCATAGTTATAGCCCTCCCAGGTCATGAACCCGATCAGCGGATTCTTTCCGAGAGCCAGCTCCCCGTTTGAGGTTGACGGTCCGTCAGCGATGACCTCTCCCGCCTCTATATGCTGTCCCTTTACTACTATGGGTCTCTGATTATAGCAGTTCGACTGGTTCGATCTCATAAATTTGGACAGCTTATAATCAGTCTTGGTTCCATCATCATTTGCGACCTTTATCGAGTCGCTCTGTGAAAGCAGTACAGTACCCGGCTTATCGGCAAGAAGACATACTCCCGAGTCAACCGCTGCCTTTGCCTCCATTCCGGTACCTATTATGGGCGCCTCCGTGGTAAGGAGCGGAACAGCCTGTCTCTGCATGTTCGAACCCATAAGGGCACGCGTCGGATCGTCATTCTGCAGGAACGGCACAAGGGTCGTTGCCACCGAGAAGACCTGTCTGGGAGACACGTCCATATAATCAAACATACTCTTCTCGTACTGCTGCGTCTCATCCTTGAACCTTCCGGAAACCATACGGTTCATAAAATGTCCCTCAGCATCAAGCGGCTCCGAAGCCTGGGCTACATGATAATTATCCTCTTCATCGGCAGTCATATAGACAACCTCGTCCGTAACCCTGGGATTCTCCACATCGGTATGATCGACCTTCCTGTAAGGAGATTCCACAAAACCGTATTCATTGATACGTGCATAGCAGGCCAGCGAGTTGATAAGTCCTATGTTAGGACCTTCGGGGGTCTCTACAGGGCACATACGTCCGTAATGCGAATAATGGATATCCCTGACCTCCATTCCGGCACGGTCTCTGGACAGGCCGCCGGGTCCCAGAGCTGACAATCTCCTTTTATGGGTAAGCTCTCCCAGAGGATTATTCTGATCCATAAACTGTGACAGCTGCGAGGATCCGAAAAACTCCTTTACGGCAGCCGTTACCGGCTTGATATTTATGAGCTGCTGAGCCGTAACAGTCGTGATATCCTGAGTCGTCATCCTCTCACGCACGACTCTCTCAAGTCTGGAAAGGCCGATCCTGTACTGATTCTGCAGGAGCTCTCCCACTGCACGGATACGACGGTTTCCGAGATG
>CACZRA010000417.1 GCA_902783395.1 uncultured Lachnospiraceae bacterium | reverse complement strand
TATTCCTTTCTCTCATTTGCGTAATAGCTGTCATAGCTTCGCAGCCAGGCAAGGGCTATCTCCGGTACGTGGCCCTGAAGTATAGCCTCACTGTTATTTGCAAAGGTTCCTGCCATGCGCATATGTCCGGAATGGCCCTTGTCGTTATAATCCTGACGGATAAAGCGCATAGCTATACTCATAAGTGAAGGGAAGTAATTCTCGAAATCCTTCCTCTCCTTGGGATCAGTGATCGCGTCCTGTATCCCCTTCTTTCCGTTCTTGTTGTCATTGAGCCAGCCCCAGAACTTATTGAGATAATCCTGCTGTCTCTGATTGCTCTTATCCCAGCCATCGCCATCATTGATAAGCTGCTGGAAGATATTGAACATATCCGTTATACCCAGCTGATTCTTCAGACCGGAGAAAGCCGCGCCGAGGTTCGCCTTCTCGGTAGGGGTCTTTGAAAGCATCATCTCCACAAGGCCGCGGAAGGTATCCTGCGCGGTAGTTCCGAGATCACGCCATTTTTTCTCCCCTTTATTCAGCTTTTCCTTAGGATTTTTGTCCGGATCCTTGCCCGCCCTTATCACGGTATTGCTGTAGGAATCTCTCGTAAGCTTCTCAGTTTTGCCTACGGTATTGTAATTCTGTACCGTAGCATAGAATTCCGGAAGCCAGGTCTCCAGAGTCTTTGTGCTCTTACTGAGTTCATTTATCTGTATGTATTCAGCCTCCTTGTAGCTGAACTTACTCTTGAGGAACTGTCCCGTAGCCTGAGCCTTGCCGGCATCAAGATCCGCTTCCTTGAACCAGTCTACGAAGTGGATCTCATCATTTACCAGCATGAGCTGATAGAGCATCGAGCTCCTCTTGGAAGCATAGGCCGAGCTGTCCGTATACCATGCGTCATTGTCATAGAACATGGTGATCTTGTAGCTCTTGTTCGCCTCGGTGGCCTTGTCGGTCTTCGTCCTGACGCTCTGAGCATCTCCGCCCGGCACATAGTGATCCACGCCGTAGCGCTTGAAGCCCATCTCCTTGGGAGCGACCATGGGTGTAAGGTCGACCTTATTGATTATATTGTGGATACAGTAGTAAGCCTGCTTGTTGTTCTTGATGAGGCTCGTATCATCAGCATCGGTACCTCCCGCGGGAACCGCATAGCAGTATCCGAATACCTGATTCGGCTTTGACTTGTATTTATCCGAAAGCTCACCGTAGGTATCTACCAGATCCTTGGAGGTAAGATTCGCAGTGGCACTTCCTCTTGAGAAGCCGGTGAGCCAGAACTTTACTCTGCCGGCAGCAAGCTGGTCCGCAAGACCGTACCTTGAGATATAGGCATTGAGCTCTTTCATGACCTTTGTACGGGCATCCCTGAAGCCGGAATGCTCATGTCCGTCCTCGGTATTGCCGCCGTTCAGGGTCATGTTGCTCGCCCACTCCTTCTCATAGCCGTAGCTTCTTATCGCTATGGGCACAAGGGTATATTTCGTACCGTCAGCTCCCACGATATCCTTCTTCGCTATGGCTACGCCTATAGAGCTTACCGTGGGCTTTACCGTATAGCTGTCGCTTATATAGATGTCCTCATCCTTGCAGCCTATCCCGCGGAGGATGCTCTTTATGTTATCAAATTTGTAGGAATAGTCTGTATGACCGTTGATATTGGAATCCGCGCTCGCCATGGCAACATTCATTCCCATTGTCGACAGGTGCGGGTTGTATACCTTCGGGTCATCCATGAAATATCCGTCCGAATAGAAATACTTTGTCACTATGTCTTTCTCTTCATCGGTATGCGAGGGAGAAGAAGCATAGCCGTAAACTACATCATATTCCTTGCCGTCAGAAGCACTGTATGTAAAGTCCGCTTTTGTGCTCGCAGTCCTTTTGGTATTCCTTCCGTCAATTTTATCAGTATCAGCCTCAAGCGATGCGCTCTTGTTCGTTGTGAACACAAGGTATCTGAAAAGCTTGCTTGATTTATCGGATACATGCGCCACATACCAGGTTTTCTTACGTGACCCGTTTTTATTCAGATTGGATTTGATATCGTTATTAACATAGAAAGTCTTGGGATTGTAGCTTCCCGCAGCATAGGATATCCGTTTCCCTTCACTCCAGCTGCTCGTCCCCAGTCCTATCTTGGATCCGGGAGAGTATGAAGCCGCCTTCAGATAAGCGGTCGAAGTCTTCCCCTCCTGCAGGAAAAGGTCATCCATCGTTTGCGAGCCGCTGCCGCAATAGTTGTTCGCGACATAAAAATAGCCGCCGGTCCCTATATTATAACGGGAGTCGACCCAGATACCGCCGCCTTCTCCATTTTCTCCGCAGTGGTTACCCTCAACATGAAAGTTGGAAAGACTGGGGGCCAGACCGTCCAAAAGGACTCCGCCGCCCCTGTATCCAGCGGTGTTATTTTTTACCTCGCAGTTGCCAAGGCTTGAGGATTTACCGTTGACCGCAATTCCTCCTCCGTTTTCTCCCGCCTTACAATTTATTATCTGAAATCCGCCGCCGGAAAAATCCTTTCCGTTTATATATATCGCCCCGCCGGATTTTGATGCCTCGTTTTCCTTAAATAAGGTCTTGCCCGTAGCGGGACCGTATATGGTGGTTTTAGCTCCGTTTATATAGATGGCTCCGCCGTAGCTTGCCGTATTATTCCTGAACACGGTCTTTTCATCGATATGTATGTTTGTGAGCTCACCGGCCGAATAAATGGCTGCGCCGTAGCCGGTTACTTTATTGATAGCGAATTCTACGTCCGAAATCCTGCACTCGACATTCTTTCCGAGCCGGAGGGCTCCGCCGTTGCTTCCTTCGTTATAGCCCATATAAACCCCGGTCAGAAATATGTGTGAGCTGTCATTGGCATAAATGGCACACTGCTTGGCGTTATTCACCATGTTGCGCCACTTACTCCCCTTACCCGCGGATATTTTTAAGGTAGCACCATCAAGAACCCTGAACATGGGGTTATTGCCGATCTTATCCTGATTGGCAACTATATCGGTCTCAAAAAGCTTAAGATCGAGAGTCTTCCCCTTCGGGATCTCTATGGTCTTAAGAAGAGAAATAGACTCAAGCAGCCAGAGAGTCTTCCCTGAATTGACAGCCTCACTCACGGCCTCATCGAAGTACATTGTCTTATCGGTATTACCGATACGCACTTTGACCTTATTCTCGGTCGCATAGGTCTTCGTCCAGGGCCAGCCGAATCTTTCATCCTCATCTCCGGCATTATCAAACTCATAGAGCTCTTCTGCCGGCTCTCCTTTAACCTCGGCGTCCCAGAGCGCCTTCTCACGACGCTCAGCCTCGATCTCGGCGTCCGTAGGCTCCGGCTTCTCCTCGATATCCACGGAAAGATCCACGGCCGGCATATCCATATCATCACCGTCCTGTGCCTGCAGGGGATAATCAGTCCCGTCTGCGTCTTCCGTGCTTCCCGCAGGAGTCTCCTCCGTATAGGCAGTCTCTTCATCCGTGCTCACGTTATCATCCGCGTAAGCAACGGCTCCTCCCAGCGAAGGGATGAAGGACTGAACCACAAGCGCCGCACAAAGCAGCATTGAAAGCAGTCTCTTTCTGAACTTCTCTTCTGTTGTTCTTCTCATGCTAACCCACCTTTCTATGTTATTTATTTCACTGAAAATGTACCTTTCCTTACAGACGTACCTAAAGATAAGCACACATATAATATATTTTTCGGGTTTTTACGGATTTTCGCAAGCAATTCGGAGAAATATGCCATTTTGGTATATTGTGTATCTGATTTACCACTACATTTATGATAAAATCTGAAGCAAACCACAAGAGAAGGAAACAACGGTATGAAAATAGATAATTCATACGGAGCATTGATCAAAAGACTGCGCGAGGAACGGGGACTGCCCCAGAAGCAGCTTGCCGGCATGCTGAGCGTAGCCCAACCTCATATTTCAAGATGGGAAAACGGTGAAAGAGAGATAAGCATCTCCATGCTGAAGCATATTGCAAAGGCATTTGATCTTTCCCTGATCGATATAATAAAGATCGCAGAAGACGAGGGGACAGGCGACTAGAGCGCTGCCGTCAGATCATAGCCTTCGGCGCCGT
>CACZRA010000416.1 GCA_902783395.1 uncultured Lachnospiraceae bacterium | reverse complement strand
GGAGGAGAACAGAAGATATATTGAGGAGAATATACTCTTTCACCATAAGACGCTTCCCATGGGGGAATTTGCCATAGGGACCAATACAACGGCTTATATGATGGCGAAGAAATACGGGGTATCGGATAAGCTTCCCATTCTTATTGCCGAAAAGACGGGACCGCACTTTGCGGTAGGCGATACCTGCTACAGCAGGGAGGAGGATATGGAAACATTCAATCCGGACGGCAGGAAGCTTATAGCAAAGGATAATGAGCATACGCTGGAATACCGGAAGAAAGATCCGGAAAAGGCGTATTATCACTGTCATACCGACATAACTCTTCCGTACGAGGAGCTGGGGGAGATAACGAGCGTGGACAGGGACGGAGGACGTCATGTGATAATAAGGGACGGACTGTTTGCAGTCCCGGGGACGGAGGAGCTTAATATGCCACTCCTTAAGGGCGATAGGTAACACGGAGTGGGACTATGCGGCGGCACATGAATATGTTATAATGGTTCGTTGTTTTCGTTTTCTTTGGGGAGGCGTGACAGCGCCTCATATATTTTGGAGGAAATAAGAGAAAATGCCTAAGGTGGGTATCGTCATGGGATCTGATTCCGATATCGGACAGATGTCAAAGGCGGCAGACGTATTAAAAGATTTTGGTATCGGATATGAGATGGTCATAATCTCCGCGCATCGCGAGCCTGATGAGCTCATAGAATGGTGCAAGGGAGCCTGGGCCAGGGACCTAAGAGTCATAATAGCAGGCGCGGGTATGGCGGCGGCCCTGCCGGGAATGTGCGCAGCGCTTTTTGAAGGTCCGGTCATAGGAGTGCCTCTGAGCGCAAAGGTGCTTGACGGAATGGATTCCCTGCATTCGATGCTGATGATGCCGCCGGGAGTGCCGGTCGCTACAGTAGCTATAGACGGTGCCAAGAATGCCGGGATACTTGCGGCGCAGATATTGTCAACGTCGTCCGGAGAACAGGCGGAAGAGATCCGTGAAAAGCTCGTGTCCTATAAAGCGGACATGAAGGAAGGCGTGAAAAAGAAGAACGACCGCCTGCAGGAGATCGGATACGAACAGTACATAAAGGAGAGGAAAGCGTAAATGGATTATAAATCAGCCGGAGTTGATATAGAGGCCGGTTACAGATCGGTCGAGCTGATAAAGGATTTTGTAAAAGGTACGGCAAGGCCTGAGGTGCTGGGAGGTCTCGGCGGATTTTCGGGGGCGTTCAGCTTGGCGGGCATAAAGAACATGGAGGATCCCGTGCTGCTTTCGGGGACCGACGGGGTCGGCACGAAGATAAAGCTGGCCTTTATCATGGATAAGCACGACACGATAGGGATAGACTGTGTGGCGATGTGCGTTAATGATGTCGCGTGCGCGGGGGGAGAGCCTTTATTCTTCCTTGACTATATAGCGTGCGGAAAGAACTATCCCGAGAAGATCGCGTCGATCGTAAAGGGCGTGGCCGACGGCTGCAGGATGGCGGGAGCTGCGCTGATAGGCGGCGAGACGGCAGAGCATCCCGGACTTATGCCCGAGGACGAATATGATCTTGCCGGCTTTGCGGTAGGCGTGGCAGACAGGAAGGATATCATAGACGGAAGCACCATAAAGGCAGGTGATGTACTCGTAGGGATCGCTTCATCCGGTGTGCATTCGAACGGTTTCTCGCTGGTCAGAAAGATATTCAGGATGGATGAGCAGTCGCTTTCAAGGTATTATTCCGAGCTGGGATGTTCTCTCGGAGATGCCCTGCTCACTCCTACCATAATATATGTAAAGGCACTTGATGCCGTGAAGAAGGCGGGAGTTAAGATCAAGGGATGCTCGCATATCACGGGCGGAGGTTTCTTTGAAAACATCCCGAGGATGCTGCCGGACGGGATCTCGGCAAGGATAGAAAAGTCTTCATATCCTGTGCCGCCCATATTTTCACTTATGCAGAGCGAGGGTAAGATAGAGGAGCATATGATGTACAATACCTACAACATGGGATTGGGCATGGTGCTCGCAGTGGACAGCGCTGATGCGGATAAGGCAAAGAAGGCGATAGAGGAGGCCGGAGAGAAGGCGTATCTTGTAGGTGAGACCGTTTCATCCGGCGCGGGAGTGGAGCTATGCTGAAGATCGCCGTAATGGTATCGGGCGGAGGAACTAATCTTCAGGCTATAATCGACGCGATAGCTGACGGACGCATACATGACACCGTGATAGTACGGGTCATCAGTAATAAAAAAGACGCGTATGCCCTTGAGAGAGCGAAAAAGGCCGGAATAGATGCCGTGTCGGTCACAAGGGATGAGTATAAGGACAGAGAGGATTTTGACAGGGCGCTTCTCGGGGCGCTCGATGAGGCGGAGCCGGATCTTGTCGTGCTCGCGGGATTTCTCGTAGTCCTTTCACCGGAGATAATAAGGAAATATGCGGGACGGATAATAAACATACACCCGTCTCTTATCCCTTCATTCTGCGGAGAGGGGTATTACGGCCTCAGGGTGCATGAGGAGGCCCTTAAAAGGGGAGTGAAGGTTACGGGGGCTACGGTCCACTTCGTTGATGAAGGATGCGATACCGGCCCGATAATCATGCAGAAGGCGGTTTATGTGGAGCCGGGAGATACGCCGGAGATACTTCAGAAAAGGGTAATGGAACAGGCGGAATGGAAGATACTGCCGGAGACTATTGAGGATATCGCGCAGGGACGTATAAAAACGGCCAGGCAGTGATTAAAGGAGAGAGGATTGCCATGAAAGTACTTATCGTAGGAGGAGGCGGCAGAGAGCATGCGATCGCTTATGCCGTGTCAAAGAGCCCGAAGGTAGACAAGATATACTGTGCTCCCGGTAATGCAGGTATCGCCGGGATAGCGGAGTGTGTGGATATACAGGTCATGGACTTTGAAGAGATAGGCAAGTTCGCGAAAAAGACGGCCGTGGATCTTGTCATAGTCGGACCGGATGATCCTCTTGCTGCGGGAATAGTGGATGTCCTTAAGGGCTACGGTCTGAAGGTTTTCGGACCTGACGGAAAGGCGGCCATACTCGAAGGAAGCAAGGCCTTTTCCAAGGATCTCATGAAGAAATTCAACATACCCACTGCGGCATACGAGGTATTTGACAAGGCAGATAAGGCGTTGGCCTATCTTGAAAAAGCCAAATTCCCCATCGTACTCAAGGCGGACGGACTGGCTCTGGGGAAAGGGGTGCTGATCTGCAATACTCTTGAGGAGGCAAAAGCCGGGGTGCAGGAGATAATGCTGGATAAGAAATTCGGCATAGCGGGGAACCGCATGGTGATAGAGGAATATATGACGGGACGTGAGGTCTCGGTTCTTACCTTCTGCGACGGAAAAACCATAAAGGTCATGAGCTCGGCACAGGATCACAAAAGGGCGGGAGACGGCGATACAGGACTTAATACCGGAGGCATGGGAACCTTCTCACCGTCACCTTTCTATACGGCTAAGATCGATGAATACTGCAGGAAGAATATATACAAGCCTACGGTTGAGGCAATGGCCGAGGAGGGAAGACCCTTCAAGGGTGTAATATTCTTCGGACTCATGCTGACAGATGACGGACCGAAGGTACTGGAGTTTAATGCGAGATTCGGTGATCCGGAAGCACAGGTAGTGCTGCCCAGAATGAAAAATGATATAATCGATGTCATGCTGGCCTGTGTCGATGGTACTTTGGGCAAGGTAAAGCTTGAATTTGAGGACAATGCCGCAGTATGCGTCATGCTTGCCTCAAACG
The DNA here is from genome assembly GCA_902783395.1 of uncultured Lachnospiraceae bacterium. Classification (GTDB taxonomy): domain Bacteria; phylum Bacillota; class Clostridia; order Lachnospirales; family Lachnospiraceae; genus NK4A144. Next base: position 1,173 of record CACZRA010000416.1, on the reverse strand, counting down.
GATATCCGGGTAAATATGAAAGAGGATTTGTCATACAGGGGCTTGACAAATTTGAGGATAAAGACGGATACTATGTTTTTCACTCGGGTACAAAAAAGACCGGGAAGGGGATAGTCACAAACGGCGGAAGAGTACTCGGAGTCACTGCGAAGGGTGACAGCCTGAAGGAAGCAAGGACCAGGGCATATGAGGCCGTTGAGTGGATAGATTTTGAAAACAAGTATTACAGGCACGATATTGGAAAGGCAATAGACGAAGCATAAGGTTAATCAGACAAGGGAGATGAAGAAGATGAGATTTTCAAGACTCAGGAAAATGGTGATGGGAGGAACTCTTGCGCTGACGCTTTTATTTCAGTCAGCGGCTGTAACAACGGTATATGCCGATGAGGCAGTGCCCACGGATGAAGCGGCACCGGCTGAAGGAGAAGCTGCGGAAGGGGGCGAGGCCGTCGACGGCGAAGTACCCGCAGATGAAGCTGCAGCACCGGAAAGCAGCGGAGGACCGGTTGTCGGGACGATAGTGACAAATAACGGCATGTATATAGCGAACAGTTTTCCTGATGATTATCTTCCGTCCGGATTCAGAAAGATGACGGTGGCTTATCAGGGACAGAATGTTGAGCTTGCCTACATGGACGCATCAAACGGTCAGGTCACTCTGGCATATCTGATGGATGCGACAGGGTCATACGGTGACTTTTACCTGTGCGATACAGCTACCGCTGAGATGTCTGACTATGTGAGGTTTGACGGCGGGAATGACAGGTTCATCATTGTGCTCGATCCCGGGAACGCAGAAGCTCCCGAGGGATTTGAGCTCACGGCGCTTTCAGTGAACGGAAAATCCGTCAAAGCATGGATATACACCGGAGAAGCGTCCGATGACAAGAGTAAGAAGAAGGATAAGGACAAGGATAAAGATAAAGAAGATACTGAAAATGAAGAGGGCGACGACAGCAAGGATGATAAAAAAGGCTTCTTCGGCGGACTCTTCGGATCTTTAAAGCCCGTAGAGGCATATGCCGGAGAGCTTGATCTCGGCATAGGCTCGGGTGCGGGTAACGGCAGCGAGGGTGACGCAGCGCCGGTGGATCCTGCAACCGGAGCAGAGGCTCCTGTTGACGCAGCCGCGGGCGAAACACCTGTTGATGCGGCACCTGCGGATGCAGCG
>CACZRA010000415.1 GCA_902783395.1 uncultured Lachnospiraceae bacterium | reverse complement strand
GGGCAGACACTGATCTGATCAGCGCTTCCCTAAGGCTGCGGACAGGTGATTTCATGATATGGGGGGATGGGAGTATGAAGAAAAAACCGGGGATAATAGCGCTTGAATCTGCAAAGAATGCCGGATATCACATTAATAAAATCCTTTCAGAATGGTACGGAGAAAAAGGCTTTCTCATCCCGTCGGAATGTCCCAGGTTCGGAAGCGGTGAGGGAAAGGGTATCATACGGGAGTCCGTAAGAGACAGGGATATCTATATCATCGTTGACGTTTGCAATAATTCCCTTACCTACAAGATGGACGGCAGTCCGAACAGGATGTCGCCGGATGATCATTACCAGGACCTTAAGCGCGTTATAGCGGCCTGCAACGGAAAGGCTTCGAGGATCACGGTGATAATGCCCTTCCTCTATGAGAGCAGGCAGCACAGAAAAACCATGAGAGAATCTCTGGACTGCGCCATGATGCTGAGGGAGCTTGATTCAATGGGGGTACATGATGTGATCACCTTTGACGCGCATGATCCCCGTATGCAGAATGTTAATCCGTTAAACGGGCTTGAAAACGTATCCCCTTCACTCCAGTTCACACAGAGTCTCCTGGCGGAATATGAGGATCTTAAGCTCGACAGTGATCATCTTATGTTTGTCGCTCCGGATGAGGGCGCGACTGACAGGGTAATATTCATGGCGACTCTTTTCGGTGTGAATATCGGGATGTTTTACAAGAGAAGGGATTACGGCACCATAGTCAACGGGATCAATCCCATCATAGCCCATGATTTTTGCGGAGAAAGCGTGGAAGGAAGGGATATCATCGTTATTGATGATATGATATCATCGGGCGGGAGCATGATCGATGTTGCCGGACAGCTGAAAAGCAGGGGGGCAAAGAGAATATTCATCTTTGCGACCTTCGGGCTGTTTACACACGGATTTGAAAAATTTGATAAGGCATACAGTGAGGGGCTTTTTAACAGGGTCTTTACTACAAATCTTATCTATCAGAAGCCGGAGCTGCTTGAGAAGGAGTATTATGTATCTGTCGGCATGAACCGGTATATCGCTGCTATAATAGACACGCTGAATAAGGGTTGTTCACTGCAGGAGATAATAAAGCCCGAAAAGAAGATCAAGGAAGCGGTAGACAACTACAGAAACAGATATTAAAGAACGGTTGCGGGGCGGTCGGAAATGATAACCAGATTGAAGGAAAGTATATCGAAGATATTTGTAGGCAAGGAAGAGGTAGTTGAAAATGTTCTGGTCTGCCTTCTTTCCGGAGGACATGTTCTGCTTGAGGATGTACCCGGGGTCGGAAAAACGACACTGGCGAGAATTCTGGCGAAAACGGTTTCATGCGATTTCGGAAGGATACAGTTTACACCGGATACTCTTCCGGGAGATGTGGTCGGTACATCGGTCTACAATATGAAGACCGGAGATTTTTCATACAGGGAGGGCGGAGTGATTCATCAGATCCTCCTCGCGGATGAGATAAACAGAACATCTCCCAAGACACAGGCAAGCCTTCTGGAGGCAATGGCGGAGGGACAGGTAACCGTGGACGGCAGGGTATATCCGCTCCCGCAGCCCTTTATGGTCATTGCGACACAGAATCCTGTCGAATATATGGGAACCTATCCGCTCCCGGAGGCGCAGGTTGACCGTTTCATGATGCGGCTTTCCGTAGGCTATCCCGACAATGCATCGGAGCTTAAAATGGCGAGAAACTTTCTGGAGGGAAGGATGGAACAGGAGATCAGTCCTGTTATAACCGCCGGGGATATCCTGAGGATCAGGAAAGAGGTAAGAGCCGTACATGTGAGTGAACCGGTCCTCCAATATATCCGGGATATCGTGGAGCTTACGAGGAATGAGACGGGATTTGTTCTCGGGGCAAGCCCCAGGGCACTTATCAGTATCATGTGCGCTTCACAGGCAGAAGCATATCTTTCGGGCAGGGATTTCGTGAAGCCTGATGATGTAAAGTCAGTAGCCGTAAATACGCTTCATCACAGACTCACTCTTACCGCAGAGGCAAAGATCAGAGGAGAGGAGACAGATAAGCTTCTCGGAGGACTGATACTCAAGGCAAAGATACCCGTAGAATAGAATGAACAGGAACAGGGTCATTTTTGTAATCGCATGGATACTGTCTCTTCTTGGGATAAGCTTTTTCGGCGGTGCTTTAAGCTACGGTGTTTTTGCACTCCTGACAGCTGTTCCCGTCGTTTCACTGCTCTATCTTCTCTGTGTTTTCGCTTTCTTCAGGATATATCAGGAGGTTGATTCCAGATGGCTGGTTGCGGGACATGCCGTACCCTTCTTCTTTACCCTGATGAATGAATATTTTTTCGGATTTGCCGGTATAAGGGTCAGGCTGTTTTCTTCCTTTTCCACGATAAGCGGTCTGGATGACGGCATAGAATACGAGCTGCTCCCAAGGACCGGGATCAAGAAGCGCACGACACTCGTGTGTAAATACCGCGGAGAATATGAGGTCGGGATCAAACAGATAGAGATACAGGACTACTTCAGGCTTTTCCGTCTTACATATAAAAACCGGGAGACTCTTCGTGTTGTGGTAAAGCCGGAGCTGATATCTCTCGAGACGCTTAAAAGTGTGGATATCGCAAACCTCATGCCGCGGGAAACAGAGTTCAGGGCGTCGCATCCGGATGTGCTTGTGAGAAGCTATGAAGCAGGGGATGATGTGAGACTGATAAACTGGAAGGTGAGCGCTTCTGTGGGACAGCTTATGATCCGCAGGCAGACCGGAGAAGAGCAGGAGGGCGTATGCATCCTGCTCGGAACCTTCAGATCCTGCAGTGATCCCCTTGTCTACCTCCCGGCAGAGAACAAAATGCTGGAAACAGTACTGGCTCTCTCATTATATCTTGTGAAAAAGAACATCCCGTCAAAGGTCCTGTATATGGCAGGTGAGCTGTCCGAAAAAAACGTCTCCGGACTGGACCGGTTCGATACGTTTTATGATGCGGTATCGGGCATATCATTCAGGGAGGATATGACGGAAAAAGAACTGCTTGAAATGTCTGCGGGATATACGGGGCTCTTCTCCTCCCGGGCAGTCTTTATCATACTGCAGTCCTGGTCCGGTGAGGCTCTTAATCTGGTACGTATGCTGAACGGAAATAATGTATCCGCAGTTGTATATATAATAGGTGAAGGTGCGGGAGAGAAAAATCCGGAATCAGGCATGCCGAGAGCGGAGGTTCATTATTTTTCCCCGCATGCCGATCTGAGGGAGGTATTGTGAAGGTTTCGGTATTATACGATCTGATATATATGATACCGGTCTTTGTCCTGGCCGTTTTCTTCAGGGGAGCCTATACCGGCCTTGATACGCATCCGGCCGCTCCTTACCTGCTGGCTCTTTCGGTGCTGCTCATCTGTCTCCTGCTTAAATATTCGGAAAGCAGATTAAAGTTTCTTGTACCGGGAATGCTTGCGGTTTCGTCAGCCGGGATCCTGATCCTTCTGGGGCGGGAGAGGAGCAGGGAACTCATATCCCTGAATATGTGGGTGCTTCGGACCGTTCTTCTGGCCGCGGTATGTTATTTTGCGGTGCGCGTAGCAGTGTGCATAGCAGTGTCATATAAATGGTTCAGGAGGGTCCTTACTTTATCATGGGCGGCCGGGGTCATAGTGATGCTGTGTACCGGCTTCAGGATGGATAAGTGGCTGGCGGCTGCTGCCATGCTTCCGATGCTTGCGGGGATTACCCAGGAGATCCAGTTCGACTGGAAAAAGAGCGGATATACGGAGCATAAGGGACATCTGGTATCGGTATCTCCGTTCCTTATCCTGATGTGCATGATCGTGTTTTTGTTCCCGTCGTCCGACCGTCCGTTTGACTGGAGCTTTGCCGTACGCATACTTGACCGGGGAGCCGCATATACGAGAAAACTCGGTAATATGCTTCACGGCATGGATGAAGACTACGGAGCAGTCATTGGCTTTTCGGAAAGCGCGGGGCTGCTTGGCAGTCTGGAGGATTCATCCAGAAAAATGATGGAGGTGACCACGGGGCTTAATCCCGACAGAGCCATATATCTTACGGGAAAAACCTTTGATTCCTTTACGGGACGTGAATGGACTTCGGAATATGATACGGTAAATCATGACAGATCTGCGGATACAGCGGAAACATTTCTGGCGGTTCTGGCATATGATCCCGAAAACTACGGGGATTATCTTAAAAAGACCGATCTCGGAATAAAATACCTTGATCTGACGACGAGATACATTTTTACCCCGCTTAAAACCGTGCCGGGAAACGATAACTTTGATAACAAAGCCTGCGAGCAGTACGGGGCGGATATTCTGGCACACGATCCGCTGTCCTATGACAGCGGGTACAGGGTCTCATATTACCGTATGAACAGGGATTCAGTCCCCTTCGGGAATATGCTCCGCAGTATTGAGGCGCCTGACAGAGCGCGCTGGGATGAGCTCAGCAGGGAGCATAAAAGCATAACGGGCGGAGTGACCTACGAAGATTATTCCGAATACAGGAAAAGGGTGTACCGGTATTATCTGTCCGAGACAGTGATATCCGACAGACTGAAGGATTACCTTAATGATGAGATGGCAGGGCTTGAAGGAACGGATAAGCTCACAAAACTCGAAACGATACTGTCATCCTTTGATTATACAACGGAAACCGAAGAGCTTCCCCGGAGTGTAAAGAGTCCTTCCGAGTATCTGGATTATCTCTTTTTTGACAGCAGGGAGGGATATTGCAGCCACTTCGCTACGGCCTTTGTGCTGCTGGCCAGAAATATGGGTTTTCCGGCAAGATATGTACAGGGCTTTTGCATCACCGATCCTGAGTCCGGGAATATCACCGTGACCTCGGGGATGGCACACGCCTGGCCTGAGGTCTATATTGACGGACTCGGATGGATACCCTTTGAACCTACTCCGGGAAAAAAGCGGGCATCCTCCTGGTCTGTCCGCTCAGACAGGGAAGTAGAGACTGCGGAATACCCGGAGGCGGAGCCTTTGGAGACCGGGACGGATACTGCAGTATCAGCGGAGGAGGGAGAGCACGGCGATCATGTGTCCTTTGTGCCGTTAAGATTCATAGTGATACCGGCTTCGCTCTGCTTACTGTTTATCGTTATTTTCCTGATATCCGACGCTTTAATGTCAAAGAGATGGTATGAGAAAATGGATGAGACAATGAGATTCAGGACGTTATGCAGGAGAAATCTGAGGATCATGCGTTTTATGGGATATGAGCTGCAAAACGGTGAGACTCTTGAGGAATTTCAAAGAAGAGCCGGAAAGGAGATGCCGGAGGAGGCCCTGTCATTTATTGAAAATATGGAGCTTACGGAATACGGAGACAGAGCCGTGGATACGGGAATGAGAAAAGATGCGGAAAACGGAGAGAAGGCGCTTCTCGGAAAACTTAAGGAGGTGAAAGGAAAGTGGTACATCCTTTACAGGCTGAGGATAAAAAGAGCATGAAAGAGCATAAAATAAAAAAGATACTTTTATCGCACTTATCATTTAATGTATAATAGCTGTGAAAAAGACCGAAATGAAACCTTGGTAATACTGACTTACAGGAGTTTATGATTATGAGCCGTAAAAGAGGGTATGAAGTTCTTATTTTCTTAACGTATATAGCAATGGCCGCGGTCTGTGTCTATCTGAATTTCTTTACAACGGCACAGGCGGGAGATATAACGAACCTTATCGTGAACATCGCAATGTTCGTGATTGTCGGATTTATCTTACTGTTCAGCGTGAAAGGCAGTCTGCTTCCGGTGTCCAGGATCACTGCCGATCTTATAAAGGTCACCGAAAAGATCGAAAACGACGCGATGCATACTCACCGTTTTCTCTGGGAAAAATACAGTGAGGATAAGGAGGAGCTTTTCCACGACAAGATCCTTGTAAAGCAGTATCAGGATTATCAGTATGAGCTGGAGAGGATAGTGCATACCGATAAGACTTATTATAAATGTGATATCGCGGATTACATAGGCTATGATCTGATCGATTCGGTGATACACAGGGAAAGACTGAATCAGGTTGCGGGAGTCATGACGGGACTGGGGATCCTCGGAACATTCCTGGGTCTTTCTCTCGGTCTGCAGAGCTTTAATACCGGCACTACTGCCGAGATCACAAACAGTATCGAGCCTCTGATGGGAGGTATCAAGGTTGCTTTTCACACCTCTATCTACGGAATGGTATTCTCTCTTGTATTCAACTATGTGTACAAGAGAAGACTTGATGATGCGGAGAAGGCGGTCCGTGATTTCCTGAGCTCATATAAGAAATACGTTATGCCTGATACCGCAACAGACGGAGTCAACCGGCTCATGGAGCTTCAGCAGCAGCAGACAGAGGCGATACTGAGCCTTTCAGACACCGTGGCACATCAGCTCTCCGAGGGACTCAAGGAGCTTCTGGAGCCGCAGTTCGAGCATTTTGATGAGACCATAGACCGGTTCGCCAATGTGGCGACCAAGAACCAGATGGATCAGCTTAACCGTATCGTGGAGCTGTTCATTGCTGAGATGAACCGCTCGCTCGGAGATTCCTTCAAGAATCTTTCCGATACGGTAAATAAGACCATTGCGCTTCAGCAGGAAAACGAAAAGCAGATGCAGACCATATTTGAAAAGACCGTCAGTACCTCCGAAAATGTCAGCGTGATGGCGGAGCAGACACAGAATGTTGCTAATGCGTTAAGACTGTATTCGGATAAGGTTCTCT
>CACZRA010000414.1 GCA_902783395.1 uncultured Lachnospiraceae bacterium | reverse complement strand
GCTGCTTGATCTGGATGGGGTAAAGCTTACCTTTGATGAGGCGGCGGTTGAGGCGATAGCCGATAAGGCCGTCAAGCGAAAGACCGGGGCCAGAGGCCTTAGATCCATAATAGAGGAAACCATGACCGATGTGATGTTCAGGGTGCCTTCGGATGAATCGATAAGCGAGGTAGTGATCACAAAAGAATCGGTGGAAAATGGAACGGCACCGCTGGAAGTGAGATTTGATTCTAAGAAAAAGAAAGTCACCCCTTCATAACGGGGTGATTTTTCTGCTCGGATAGCAGGACGGAAAAATGCTGATAAAAACAGTTGAGCTTTCGCATGTGGTCGGAGTGACGAGCAAAGGCGTGCCAGATACAGGCCTGTCGGAGATAGCTTTTGCGGGAAGGTCCAACGTCGGAAAGTCCACACTGATAAATGCTCTTATTCAGAGAAAATCTTTAGCGCGTACTTCCTCCACACCGGGGAAAACGCAGACTATGAATTTTTATAATGTGAATAATGAGGTCTGTCTCGTGGATCTTCCCGGATACGGATATGCTCATGTTAAGACGGACTTTCGTAAGTCCTGGGGACCCATGATCGAAAAGTATCTGAACGGGGCGGAGAATCTCAAAGCTGTATTCCTGCTCCTGGATATCAGACGTACTCCGAACGAGGATGATTCAGTGATGTATGAATGGATCGTCGGTGCAGGGTTTAAGCCTATAGTTATACTGACAAAGACGGACAAGATAAAAAGATCGCAGATAAAGGGAAATATACTTGCGGTTAAGAACGGGCTTCGGATAACGGATGACACGGATATTTTTTTATTCTCTGCCTTAGCTAAAACAGGCAGGGAAGAGATAATGGATAAAATAGATGAAATTCTGAAGGAAGACGCGATACTTGCGTGAGAGAGGAGGAGAAATGACAAAGACGGATATTATCTCAGGTTTTTTGGGAGCCGGAAAGACTACACTGATAAAGAAACTCATAGCGGAGTCATTTGCGGGACAAAAGGTTGTCCTTATAGAAAATGAATTCGGAGAGATAGGCATAGACGGAAGCTTTCTGAAGGAAGCCGGGATAGAGATAACGGAGATGAATTCGGGTTGCATATGCTGTTCGCTCGTAGGAGATTTTAAGACAGCGCTGAAAAAGGTCATAGATCAGTATGCTCCGGACAGGATCGTCATAGAGCCGTCCGGGGTAGGTAAGCTTTCTGATGTTGCCAAGGCAGTCGAGCGCGTGAATGAGAATGAGGAATCCGTAGTGATCAATTCCCTTGTGACTGTTGTCGACGGCAAAAAAACAAAGATGTACATGAAGAATTTCGGCGAATTCTTTAATAATCAGGTGGAATCGGCAGGAACGGTCATCATTTCAAGAACACAGGATATGAAGCAGGATAAGCTCGATGAGACGATGGAGCTGATACGGGAGCACAATAAGGAAGCAGTTATCATCACCACTCCCTGGGATGATATAAAGGGAGATCAGATCCTCGAGGCAATGGAAAAAGGACATACACTGGTTGACTCACTTATCGAGGAAATGAGAAAGCTGCCGGATGAGGAGGAGCACGAACATCATCATCACCATCACCATGACCATGAACATGAACATGCCCATGAACATGAACACGGGCATGAGCATGAACACGAGCATGAACATGAACACGAGCATGAACATGAGCATGAGCATGAACATGAGCATGAACATGAACACGAGCATCATCATGAGCACGGGCATCACCATCACCATCATCATCATGAGGGGGAGCTTGATGCGGATGATGTTTTCCAGAGCTGGGGTACGGAGACAGCGCACAGATACGAAAAGAGTGATCTGGATGAAATATTACATAAGCTGGCTGATGCCGAGAGCAGGGAGTACGGGATGATACTCCGGGCAAAGGGGATGGTCCCCGACGCTTCGGGGCAATGGCATGAGTTTGACCTTACCCCCGGGGAATACGAGATAAGGGAGAGCAGCGCTGATTATACGGGAAGACTTTGCGTAATAGGTTCCGATCTCAGGGAAGACAAGGTTAAAGAGCTGTTTGGAGTCTGATAAATAATGTTTGGCAAGAAGAAGGAAGTACCTATATATCTGTTTACCGGCTTTCTGGAGAGCGGAAAGACGCAGTTTATCGCGGAAACGCTTAAAGAGGGGCAGTTCAAGGACGGAAACAGGACTCTCTATATTATCTGCGAGGAGGGAATGGAGGAAATACCCGGTGAAATCCTTGCGGAGAATATGTTCACGGTCTGTAACATTGAGGACGAGGAGGACATATCCTTTGATACCTTTATGAAGCTGGATCTTGACTATGATCCGGACAGAGTGATGATCGAGTATAACGGAACCTGGGAGCCTGACAGGGTGTTGGAGGCGTTTCCCGAGAACTGGCTGCTCGCTGAGGGGATATGTACCATAGATGCGTCGACATATGAGCAGTATCTTGCCAACATGAAGCAGATGATGACAAGACAGTTTACATATGCGGAT
>CACZRA010000413.1 GCA_902783395.1 uncultured Lachnospiraceae bacterium | reverse complement strand
TTCCGGCAGCGAGAATGAAGGCACTCCGTGATACAGGCTGCGGGGGGGATATGGAAGAGCTTCTCTGCCGGCCGAACAACATACTTGCGGTCGAATATATCAAGGCGCTGAAAAGCCTTGATTCCATGATAAAACCCTTATGTATAAAGAGGGCTGCCGTGGATCATGACTCTTCAAATACCTATGGGATATACAGCAGTGCAAAGAATATAAGACAGACCCTCAGGCTTACAGGGACTTTTGACAGTGTGGAAAGATATCTGCCGGAGAATACCCTGACGTTTTTGCGGGAATGCTTTTCCGTGGTCTTTCCGCTGTATGACGATGACCTGTCATTGCTTATGAAATACAGGCTCCTCACGGAGTCGGCATATTCGCTCATGAAATATGCGGACATGAATGCGGATCTTGCGAAAAGGATGATCAATAAAAGGCATGAGTTCAGGGATGTTTCCCGGTTTACCGAGCTCATAAAGACAAGGAACCTTACTTATACAAGGATATCTCGGGCTATGCTGCATGTCCTGCTTGATATAACAAGGGATGATATGAAGCTGTATCGTGACGCCGGGACGACAGGTTACGCGAGGGTGCTGGGGTTTAATAAGGAGGCGTCCGCACTTCTTGACGAAATAAATGAAAAAGCTTCTGTTCCCGTGATATCCCGGCTCTCGGAGCATAAAAAGAGTCCGGTTTATCCGTTTGATAAAATGCTGTCCGGAACTTTGAGAGCTTCGGATATCTATATTTCGGTTATAGAGGATGTTTACGGTACCGAAGTTACGCCGGATCTTTCAAATATGGCCGTATGTGAGGATGGTTTTGTCATTTTTTGATTTTTCCTTTTTGTTGCTTCTGTAATATAATCCAATGGTAACATTTTTCCATATAAACGGCACATGATTACATTGTATGACCTCCAAAGCGCGGCATACAATGTTATCGGGGGTATATCTATTCCATGGATTTCATCCCCAACAACTACCGCAGCGAGGCTTGACGGCTGCAATATCCCTCAGACGTTCCTGTTCGTCATGGCACCGCTCACCAGATCGGCCATGGTTGCTCTCGGCATTTTCACGGCGGTATTTGCCTATAAGGACCTGATGTGGCCCATGATCGTCTGTCCGGATAACAGGGCGACAACGCTTGCGAGTGCCCTTGCCAAGATGAACGGCCAGTATCAGCAGAAATATCCGGAGCTTATGATGGCTGCGCTTATTTCCTGTGTGCCGATGATAATCCTGTACATTTTCTTCCAGAGGCAGTTTATAGAAGGTATAGCGACCTCGGGCGGAAAACTCTGATACTCAGGAATATACTCATGTTCCCGGCTCCATGACTCCTTTTGCTGCGGAGGCATGGAGTTTTGCATTTTCCGGCACGTTTTTGGTAATATCTGTGGCATGGATATTCTGTTCTTTGATTTCACCGGTGTATATGAAGCAGAAGGTTTCTCGGATACGGGAGAGCACATAGACTTAAGGTGTCTTTCCGGTACGGGAATGTATATCGATGATGAGGCGGAACGCAGGATACGTCAGAAGATTGAGGGTATCGGATCTCTTGAGGATCATCGTCTGAGGTTTCTGGATAACGGAAATTACCACTACATGACAAGGATACTTGCTTCATATGTAAGTGAGCCCTTTGAGCTTATCACCTTTGACAATCATACTGACGACAAGCCCCCTGCTTTTGAGGGGATAAGATCCTGCGGCTCCTGGAGACTTGATATACTCAGGGAGAATCAGTATCTGAAGACCTCGATGCTGATACAAAAAAGAGAAGACTTTGCCAAAGCATACATCTCTTCAGACCTTCCGCTTTACATTTCCATTGATAAGGATATACTGTCAGAGAATGTCCTGAAGACGAACTGGGACCAGGGGGATATGGGAGCGGAAGAGCTCTTTGCAATGCTTGATGAGCTTTATTCCGCCCGGCGGATCATCGCGGTTGATGTATGCGGTGAGGATCTTCCGGACGCGCCGTGTGAGGCAAACAGGATATTCAACAAAAAAATGATAAGGAGCATGAAATGAGTCAGGCGGATGTGATATTCAGGAAGATGTGCGAGGATATCCTTGAGCACGGTACGGATAATAAAGGAGAGGAGATCCGTCCCCACTGGGAGGACGGGACCCCCGC
>CACZRA010000412.1 GCA_902783395.1 uncultured Lachnospiraceae bacterium | reverse complement strand
GTTGAGCACTATCATGCCTGCGGATGCGTTGATGCCGCGGTCTATCATGGCAGAGACCGGATCGCGTTTTATCTCACCCTCGGGCTCGGAGCCTTCATTGTAGATCACTTCGCAGTCACCCAGGCCCACTGTCCACATCTTGTAGAATATGTCCTTATTTCCCGCTTCGGTAAATACAAGCGTCGTGCGGTGTGACTCCACGGTCGGGATGAGGTTTTTATTCTTTCTTGTGATGTCGAGTATCTTTACGTGCTCCAGGTCGATGTCGGTGTTGTCCGAAAAGTACCTGAGCCAGGCGATGATGTGCTTGTTCGTGAACAGTCTGTCTTCCATGGTATCTCCCTTCATGGTCTATGATATAGTTTTCTCCGGCCCTTCGAGCCCTGTACACTGTAGATACAGCCTGCGATATGCAGTACGGCAGGCTCGAGGGTGATATGTATTTCACGAGGGAATTGTGGAGCCGCTTTTAGCCCGGACAAAATCAACTGCACTTGGACAGCAGCTCCTCCCACTTGCGGTCCACATACTCCTGCGCCGCCTCGATCGTCCACTCATTTCCCGGCTTGAAACAGTGCGCAAAACGCCCCTGCAGCCTCATGAACTCCTCCACGGGAAGCTTCCTCGCAGGCTCATAGGTAAGCCTGTATTCGCCCTCCACCACCTCGTAGACCGGCCATACACAGGTGTCGATCGCAGCCTTGCAGATATCCAGCAGATCCTCCGAAGGATACTGCCAGCCTCTGGGGCAGGGAGTCAGCACGTTTACAAAGGTAGGCCCCTTTGTATAGATCGCGCGGTGAGCCTTTTCATGGAAATCTTTCATGTTCCCGAAGAGGGTAGTCTGAGCCACATACGGAGAACCGTGGGATACCATTATGGCAGTGAGATCCTTCTGCTCCTGTTTCTTTCCGACGGATTCCGTACCCGCAGGAGTGGTAGTCGCGGATGCGAACCTCGGTGTCGCTGAGGAGCGCTGCGTGCCTGTATTCATATACGCGTTATTGTCATAGCAGAAATAAGTAAGATCATGTCCTCTCTCGAAAGCTCCGGAAAGAGACTGGAAGCCTATGTCGTAGGTTCCGCCGTCTCCGCCGATGGCAAGGATCTTGACCTCAGAGTCTTCGGGCAGCTTTCCCTTCTTCTTCATGACCCGGTAAGCGGCCTCCACTCCCGAGGCAGTGGCTGACGCGTTCTCAAAAGCGGTATGGATATAGGAATCCTCCCAGGCCGTAAAGGGATACTGGAAAGAGGAAACCTCAAGGCAGCCTGTTGCGTTGCAGATAACGGCCCTGTCCTTCTCATCAAGGGCACGCATCATACCCCGGCATACTATGCCTGCCGCGCAGCCCGCGCAGAGCCTGTGTCCTGCATGGAAGCGTTCGGGTTTACCCAGCTCTTTTTTCAGATTGTAAGCCATATCTCAGCCCTCCCTTTGTCCCATGTGTGAATAGACCGGACCGATATCCTTGCCGGATGCTATACCGCATAGCCTTTCATATACGCTTTCGGCGGCCTTCACGGTGAAATCCCTTCCGCCGAGACCGTAGACTATGTCTATCATCTTCGGACGGCTGTCGAGATTGATGCAGGCCGAAGCGGTTTCCGCAAAGAGCGGTCCGCCGCAGGAGGAGAAGCCCTCGCTCTTATCCATGACGGCAACTGCCCTGCAGTTCTTCAGTGCCTCCGCAAGCTCTTCTCCGGGGAAAGGCCTGAAAACCCTGACCTTGATAAGCCCCGCTTTTATTCCCTTATCTCTGAGCCTGTCCACCGCAGCCTTTGCGGTTCCGGCGCTTGAACCCATGATCACCATGGCAATATCGGCATCCTCCATCCTGTAGGCTTCGAAAAGCCCGTAGTGTCTGCCGAAGGTATTTTCAAAATCAGAGGCTACATCCAGGATGACCTTCTTTGCCCGCTTCATGGCTTCCGCCTGGGCGACCCTGGCCTCCATGTAATATGCGGAGATGCCGTAGGGACCTGCGGCAAGAGGTTCGTTAGGATTGAGCAGATAGTGCTCGGGCTCGTAGGTTCCCGCAAAGGCCTTTACGGCCGCGTCCTCTTCAAGCTCTATATTCTCTATCGCGTGTGAGGTAATAAAACCGTCCTCGCACACCATGAGAGGAAGACGGACGTCGGGATGCTCGGCGATCCTGTGCGCCATAAGGTAATTATCGTATGCTTCCTGATTGTTTTCACCGTACAGCTGTATGAAGCCGGAATCCCGCTCTGCCATGGAATCCGAATAGTCATGGTTTATATTGATGGGGCCCGTAAGCGCGCGGCAGGATACGGCTATGACCACCGGAAGCCGCATGGAGCCTGCCACATAGAGCACCTCGTTCATGTAGGAAAGACCTGCGGAGGAGGTAGCCGTAACGGCTCTGCAGCCTGCCGCTTCAGCACCGAGACAGGCGGAGAGCGCGGAATGCTCGCTTTCCATGCAGACAAACTCGGTACTCACCCTGCCGTCCGCCACATAAGCGGCATAATACTGGGGGATCTCCGTGGACGGGGTTATTGGAAACATCGCGAACACATCAGGCTCTATCTGACGCATCGCAGTTGCTATGGCCTCATTTCCGGAAAGACGTTCTCTTATGCTCATGTGTCCGCCTCCTTGAATTCTATAGCCTTGAACGGACAGACCTTTATGCAGATGCCGCAGCCCTTGCAGTGGTCATAGTCAAAGTCCTCTCTTTTGTCATCACAGACCGGGATCGAGGAATCCGGACAGAAGGGAACGCAGAGGAGGCACTGCTTGCATTTCTCCTCTATCCATTCCGGTGTCCTTGAGCGCCATTCTCCGGTATTCGTAAGGCGGCTCGTCCCCGGTTCGTAGATCTCACAGCCCGTGGTCATATCCTGCCACGCGATCTTTTCATTGATTTCCGATGCTTTTCTGAACATGATTTTATTCCTTAATCCAGGTATCTGACCTGCTCCATGGAAAGCCTTAAGCACTTCAGGTTTCCCTCTACCACCTGGGGCTTCTTGGCGAATTTATGCCGGTAAGACTCCTCCATATCCTTGATGAACTGTTCCTTATCCACGCAGCCGCTCACGGCGACAACTGCCGCAAGCATCGGGGTGTTCGGGAAATATGCCCCGAGGCATTCCATGGATATCTTTCTTGCGTCTATCGTGCAGACCCTCCCGTTATAGCCCTTCAGGGCAGGGCGGAGCTCGTCCGGATCCTTCGCGGAGTTTATTATCACGGCGCCTTCCTCCCTGAGGCCTGCCGTGACATCAACGCTTTGAAGGAGCGTTTCATCCACTACCGCGACATAGTCGGGCTCATAGATATTTGAGTGGATAAGGCAGCGCTCCTCTGAGATCCTGTTGTAGGCGGTTATCGGTGCGCCGGAGCGCTCCGGACCGTATTCCGGAAAGGACTGGACATATTTTCCGGCCATGAAGGCGGCATCTGCCAGGAGCTGGCTTGCTGTCTTCGCTCCCTGTCCTCCTCTTCCGTGCCATCGTATTTCTATCATGATCGTTCCTCTTTTATCCTGTGGCGCATCCGCGCCTTTACTTCCTGCCGTAAGCCTCAGCGGCACGACGTCTTCACATTCTACCACAGACACCGGATCCTTGCCACTGCCGGGAGATTTTAAGCGGGTGCGGCCTTCCGCCATTTATGGTACAATGTTGGAGTCGCGGTCGGAAAGTCATGATGAGCATTAAGATTTTATGCACCCATTGAAGGAGTAGATCATATGGTAATAAATATTGACGAAAGAACGCTGGACAGCTTCCTGCCGCTCATCCCGAACGAGATAAAGGGATATGTCGAGGAGGACGAAGAAGCCTTCTGTCTCGGAGCCGTGAGAGATGATACGGCAGTGGGCATTCTTATATTTTCTGTCAGTGAGGGTCTCGATAAATTCCTGAATCCTGTCGTTATGGCAGGGATCTTATGGGTTGAAACGGCGGAAAGCTACAGGGATCAGGGTGTCGCGGGAGAGCTTCTGGATGCGATGAGCGAAGTCCTTGCCGACAGTAAGGGTGCGGTGTTCTGCGGTGTCCTGCCTCTTCACAGGGTGGGTGAACATGCAGAGGAATTCTTTGCTTCACGCGGGTTTGATTTTGAAATCCGGCCCTACCCCGTAATGGTGATCAACAAGGAAGACTGCAGGAGGCAGATCCGGGAGGTTGACGGGAAATATGCCCTGGCGATAGAAGGAGAGCGGAAGAAGCCGGACGGGATCATTCCGGTATCCGACATCCCGCGTTCATTATTCAGAAAGACCTTGAAACGGATGCTCTCCGACGAGGACTTCAAATACTATTATAATCTGTCATACGATGCGGATTTATTTGATCCGGGGACAAGCTTTGCGATAATGCATGACAGAGAGATAACCTCCATGATACTGTTCAGGAGGGTAACATCCGATGAGCTGCACATGGTGATGTTTGACGCTTTGGAAAGTGCGGATGCGAAGGAAATGCTCTCGCTTCTTCATTATTCGGCAGGCTGTTATTATCTGAACGAGCCGGAGAACGCGAAAGTGATACTGACACTTTGGAAGGAAAAGAGCATGAAACTCGCCACGTATATCTTTCCGCATAAGGAAACATATTCGGTAAGAAGAGGATATTTATCAGAGGACAGGGGGTGACACATGGAAGGCTACGGCGAGATAGAAAAAATAAAAAAGGAATCGGAGCTTCTCGGAAAAGAGGCTAAGGAAAAAGTCCTTCAGGAGCAGTCCGGCGTGAACAATCCGGAGCAGGAGGTTTCACTGCAAAAGAGCGAGGCTGAGGCGGAAGCGCAGATCGAAGAAGTAAAGGATTCGGTCGCTGCAAATCTTGAGGAGCTGAAATTCGCTCCCGGAGAGGAGCTGAAGATCAAGCAGGCGGACAACGGCGGGGAAGTGAAAGAGCAGGAAAAGGATTCCGAAAAGGTAAAGAAGGCCGTGGCCGAAAACCTGGGTAAGGAACGCTTTTCCATGAAGGAGGGAGTAAAGCTCAAGCAGGCCGGTAACGAAGCGGAGGCAGAGAAGGCTCAGAGAAGAGAAGAGGCGGCTCAGGCGGAACGTCGCAAGTTCGTCCGCGATACCTTCAGGAAATACGGGAAATACATAACCGAGCATCCGCCGATGCAGGAGAAGGCCGATAATCCTTATAATATCTGGGCATCCCTCGCCGTCGAAAAGGGAAAAGAGGAAAAGGATTCCGTTTACTTCAGACAGATGCGGGATGCGGCGCAGCTGGTCATGGAGTATTCCCAGAGACTCGGGACCGATGATGACGATGAGTCGGAACTGATCAACTGGCCTTCGGAGGCGGAGCTCATAGACGCCATGACAAGGCTCTCCGAGACGGCTCATATCTACTATGACACCCACAGGGGCTGGCGTGCCTTCAGCAAGGGCGAAAAGAGGAAGGACGCCTGCAATAAGATACGCGACATCACCGATCATTTCTTTGATGATATGGGAATGAAGCTCAATAAGGAAGGGCTCGTAGATACGGGAAACCCCATCAGTCTCGAAGGAGAAGATGCGGTCAAGGCTGTAAAAAGGGTCAAGGAGCTTTCGAGTTATTACAAGAAGTGGAGAAAGCATTTCGCCTTCAACGAAGCTGACGAGAGGGCGAATATAAAGGCGAAGGCTGACCTTTTCGCGGTATACCAGCATGAGATCGATGTGGTGAGATCCGTCTACAGGAATAAGCCGAAGGACATGGATCCGGATATCGCTGCTATCATTAAAGAGGCGAGATACTACAAGATCCAGAACAGCGTACTGGAAAATCTTGAAAAGAAGGGGGATATCGGGGAGGACGGCGTAGTAAAGCTGGCGAACAAGTATACCGATGAGCTTGACTACAGGGAGAAGCCCGAGGAGGAGCTTTCCGAAGAAGAGGTGGATAAGGATCTTTCCGATGAGCAGAAAAAAGCGTTGGAGAGGATCGACCGGTGGTTCGTCAGGAATTACAACAACGGCGGTCTGGTGGGCAGACCTCTGAACATCAAGAACCATCACGGTGAGATAGTATCGGTGCTGATGAGTAAGACAAAGAGAGAGAGGCTTTTTATCTATTATCTCATAGAGACCGGTGCGAGGAAGGATCCCAAGGTCTTTGACGCCTATGCCTCACAGACGGAATATACTCCAAACCTTGACAAGGTGAAAAAGCAGATGACAGCTTCCAAGCTCAAGCTGATGTCAAGGCTCGTCGGCGGATATGTATATATGCACAAGCTCACCGAAGCCCTGGAGATAAACAGGGACTATAAGGAGCTGATAAAGGACTGCGCGAAGATCACGAGGATCGAAAAGGAAGGCAGGAGGCCCGAGGACATCAAGGATCCCGTGGAGCTGCGGGGACTGATGCTGCAGAAGGCATACAAGAGCTGCGATCAGTATAAAAAGACGCTGGAAAAATACAACAAGGCAAAGGGGAGTGAGAAAGAGAGGCTCAAGGCTCAGACTGAAGAGGCTGAGGGAAAATTCAAAGCTGATCTCGATGCTCTCATCAAGGCAGACAATGCCGTGGGAGAAGCCGTCGAAAAATACGGTGCGCTCGGTGAGAAAGGAGAGAAGAGCGCGGACAGGGTCATGAACCGCCAGGACAATAATAAGGCCGACTTCAAGGACAATCTGGATACACTTTCCTCCGGCGGCTCGGCAGCCGGGGAAAAGCTGACCAAGGGAGTGAACGGTGTAGTCGGAACGGTGGACTGGGTCGCAAGGAAGCTGGGAGGCGAGGTCTCCTGGCGTCTTGAAGGCAGTCCGCTTGCAAGGGTGGATAAATACGCGAACGGCTATACCGCATCGACCATATCGGGACTCGGAAACGCCATGGCGATGATGTACGGTATCTACAATCTCTACGAGAACGGCGGGAAGATGCACGTGGGAGACAAGGCCGCGGCTGTGGCGGGAATCCTGAAATCCGGCGCTTCATCCTTTATTTCCTACAGGAAGGGCGTCGAGCTTGTGGACGGATTTTCCAAACAGATAAAGAACTTCAATCCCTCCAAGGAGGTGGGAGTATCAAAGAATCTCAAGGCCGCGAGCGTGATCACCTCCAGCGTCGGCCTGCTGCTCAATGCTTACACCATGGGAGCCGCGGAGTCGGATTACGAAAACGCGAATAATGCAGCGAGGTATCTGGACCGGAAATTCCAGGAGAAGAAGGACAAATTCAAGGCGCCTGAGAATGAAACGGCCGAGCAGAGAAAGGCGAGGCTTCAGGAGATAAAAGAGACCAGATACGAAAGGGATATGATAAAGCTTGCAAAGAATCTGGCTGAGCACAAAAAGAAGTACGCAGGTATTGAGGTGCTGACAAATACAGTGAGCATGGTCTCGGTAGCGATCCCGGGACTGGGCGGTACCATAGCCGCCACGGTAGGCTTTATCGGAGGTGTCACGGGGAGCATACTGAAGGCTTCGGCCATGGGCAAGATAAGAGAAGCGCTCTTTGACAACTATTTCCATTTCGATGAGTTCATGCAGAGTGTTAACAGACAGATGGATAGTAAGCGCCGCACGATACATGACAAGAAAACCTTCAGGGAGCGTATGAGGAGGAAGCTTGCCGCGGCAGCGGGCTATTCAGATATGGTATCCGCCGCGGACCAGATAGCGAAGCGGTATGCGGATCAGGTATACAGCAAGCTCTTCGGAGGAAATGAGGTGCTGCCTGAGGATGAGAAGAAGGGCTACATAGAGCTCGTGAAATCCTTCGGGCTGCCCTATGATGAAAAGAAGAGGATACCCGATGCGAGACTTCTTGCAAAGAAGATGACCGGAAGATAAAACGTACAGGATCAAAGGAGGATCATGATGGATAAATCAAAGATAATGAATGAGAGACATGAGGCACTGGAAGCGGTCGAGGGATCGCTGCAGGAGGAGCTCATAGCCGCAAAGCTCAATGTCCCGGAGGACGGAGAGGGTGAAGAGGTTCTGACGGTCATATTTCCCGAGCTTGGGATCGACGGGGACGGCGCAGTGGCGGAGTTATTCTTCCTGCCCATAGTATCGGACGAGGTATCCGTGCAGCATTTCGCCACGGTGATCACTATAGCGGACGTGATCGGAGAGGAGCAGTATGCCCCGCTTTATGAGGCGATCTCCTACATCAATTTCCGTCTTGCCTGCGGAGCCTATGCGCTTGATGATGAGACGGGGACTCTGATATATAAGCTTGTGGTGCCGATGCCTGTAGAGCTTGAGGGCGATGAGCTTCTGAAGGAGCTTAATATCTGCTCGGGCAATGCCGTGGCAGCTGCCGACCAGCATATGGATCTGCTGCTCCGCATGCTGGACGGTGATGTGACCATGGATGACGTGAGGGCAGCTTTCTGAAAGGGAGATCTATGACGGGGAAGAATATCAGGAAAATGTGTGCCGCTCTGATAGCGGGGAGTATGCTCCTTACTGCCTGCGGAGAGACTCCGGCGGAGAGGACCGAGGGGATCACCCATGTACTTGAGGAGGAGAAGGCAAAGACGGATGAGGCAGAGAAGGAATACGAGGAGGCCTCAAAGGAGCTGAAGGAGGAAGAGCTCGAAGAACTGCTGGATAACGGCAAGAAAAAGGAGGATGCGTCGCCGTATACTGGAGCCGTCGAGGGTCTTCCCGAATATACCCTCGAAGGCAGTACCGACCTGCCCGGACATTTCTTCATCTCCTTCGTATACACGAGAAATATAATAATGATGGACGGAAAGGGAAACGTGGTCTGGTCGAAGCATGAGGACCAGCCGGAGGGTTCGACTACCGGATGGTGGGATTTCAAGAAGCATGTGATAGACGGCAAGACCTATTACAGCTATCACGACCAGATCGCGGAGTATGATAATTTCGGCTTTGAGGGCTTTGCTCCCGGTGACCGCGTGATCCTTGATGAGAACTTCAACGAGATAAAGAGGATCACGTTTGAGCAGTCCGATACCGTGGAAAAGGGGCATCCTGTTGACGGTCATGATTTCCTCATGATAGATCTTGACCACTATTTCCTGTCGGGGTACCTCAAGGATACGATATACAACCATCCTGACTATCCTGACGGATCCAGCGTTGTATATTCATACCTTCAGGAGGTGGATCACGGAAAGACGGTCTGGGACTGGAAGAGCATTGATTATCCGGAGCTTTACAGCCTTGTGGTGACTGACGGGGATGAAACGGCGGATGATTTTGCGAATGAGAAGACCGAGGTGCCTGACATTGTGCATTTCAATGCCATGCGTCTTGATGATGACGGGAACCTCATATGTTCCTTCCGGCATCTGAGCGCCATACTCTGCCTTGACCGCACGAAGCAGCAGGACCAGATCAAATGGAAGCTCTCCGGCAAGGGGGATGATTTTAATCTGACGGAGGATCAGAAGACCTCCTGCCAGCACTATGTGACTGTAGACGGAGACAGCGTCATGGTCTTTAACAACGGAAACCGTGACAAGAAGACCGATGTAAGGATATATGACCTTGATAAGGCTAACATGAAGGTTAACGAGGTGTACATGCTGGAGATCCCGGATAAGTTCAGCTACGCCTGCGGCGCTGTGCAGCATGTTAAGGGTGAGCAGTATGTGATAGGCTGGGGGAAGAGCATGAAGGATGCGAAGTGTATGTCGGTCTATGATTTTGCTGCCGATAAGGAGCTTATGTCGATGACACTGGCCAACCCGAAAAACTTCACCTACCGCTGCGTATATTATGAATGAAAGATCATTAAGGATCGTTTCCAGTCTTTTATTATTTTTATCCCGCGGCTTCGGCCGTGGGATAATTACTGTTCGGCGCATCGGCCGGCAAGGAGCTGAATTGTAATAGAAAGAGAGAATGGCTCAGACCCGATGAAAAGGGTCTGAGCTTTTTTCAGGTTGATTTCAGGTTGGGTTCCTATAATAACCCGCCAG
>CACZRA010000411.1 GCA_902783395.1 uncultured Lachnospiraceae bacterium | reverse complement strand
CATTCTTTTTTACAAGGTCAAGCCTCGTCTCCCCGGGCTTCTGGCCTGCTCCGGCCGTCACCACTACGACAGCGGCATCAGCGATATCCTTATAATCTCCCGCGTATATCTTCATGGGCCTCGCAAAAGGAAGCCCGTGGCTTATATCCAGGGCCTCACCCTCGGCCTTCTCCTTATTGGCATCAATAAGCACCATCTCAGAGAAAAGCCCGCTCTCCATGACTGCAAAAGCAGAAGCCGCACCCACGAAACCACATCCTACCACACAAACCTTCCTGTCATTGACCGCGCATCCCATAGCTCAATACCTCCTATGCACCGATAAGCTTTGCCACTACCACAAATCTACCATTATCCTGCTCATAATCGCAGGTAGACAGCGTGATGAGCCTGTCTCCCCACTGGGCGTCAACCCCCGTATCATACATGGACAGGGCCTTCATGTTTTTCACCCCTGCCATGAAATCCTTCTCATTATCAGGGTCTATGAAATCATAATATCTGAATCCAATATCAGTATCAGTATAAACCTGTGACTCAAAAGCCGCCAGGATCTGCCAGGTCCCGGTCTCATAAATACTGTTGAACCTGATATACGGATGTTCCTTGTAGTAGCTCTCGGACTTATAATTGTCAAGATCCCCGAACATCGCTCCGCTCTTCATATGATGTCCGTATATTATGAGATTTACGGTCGGCTTTATCACATCACATCTGTCATCCATGAATAAAGACCCGTTCTTGTCCTGCTGCTGGTCAAAATTATGATCGATATAATAATTGCTGTCACCGTTCACGGACTGCATGACCGGATAATTTATCTTCGTCCCGTCTATCGTAAGCCACCCTATGATATTCTGGTTCTTATCAAGAAGAGGTTCAAAATCAGAAAGAACATACAGGACTCTCTGAGGTTCATTCCCGTCCGCCTCTTCCGATGTCACGGGTTCCGCCTCCTTCACCGGATTACCTCCGGGCATAGAAGTATCCGCCCCGATCCTTGAGGAAAGGGCGGACACATCGTTTTCTGTTCTCTTCAGATCATAATAATACCAGCCTACATAGCCGAAGCATCCTATGGCTATGAGGAAAAACAATATCCTTACAAGATTTCTCTTCATGTAACCAATTATACCCGATACGGTCTCTATAGTACAGGAGACCCGCAAGGCGTAATTTATGCGTTATTATAAACTTTCAGCTCCGATACCATCGTGCTTATCTCAGTCATAAGTGTCTGGAAATTGCTGATAAGCTCAACATTCTTGCTGCTTATCTCGGTAGCTTCCCTCGTGGATGCAGATATCTGCTCAGAGGATGCCGATAATGACGATACATTGTCCGCTATGCCGCTGTTTGCGCCGTTAAGCCTGTCTACAAGGCTGTTGATCTCTCTTGCCTCATCATCCAGCTTTGACACTCCGTCACAGATGGCACCGAACTGCTCGGTTGCCTCATTCGCGGCATCCTTCTGGCTGCCGGCGATCTCAACGCTCTTATCAGCTTTATTTACGACCTCATCAGCCTCCTGTGACAATCCTTCAAGGACTGAAGTGATCTTCTCAGTAGCCTCCTTTGTCTGCTCGGCAAGCGCGCGTATCTCATCCGCGACCACGGCAAAGCCTCTTCCCGCCTCTCCGGCTCTGGCTGCTTCTATGGAGGCGTTAAGCGCGAGCAGGTTGGTCTGTGATGATATCGCAAGTATCAGATCATTTATATCCTTTACTTCCGAGGATTTATCCTTAAGGCTCAAAGCCGAGTTTTTCATCTGAGTACCGAAGTCTATAGCCTGCTCCACATGATCCGAAAGCTGTTTCATCGCGTCGGAGCCTTTCTCCGCTGCGCTCTTCGTATCTGCCGAGCCTTCTATGATGGTGCGCGACTTCTCACCCGTATTCGTAATGATCTCCTGTATATCCTGTGTCTGTGTACTCTGTGAATGGAGTGTATCCTTATTGGCCGTTATCCCCTCACTGATACCGGAAAGCGTGTCACTTATGCCCTCTGACTCGCCAAGGATCTCAGACAGAGATTCTTCAGCCTTTACCATATCCTCATTCACACCGCGGGCAACTTCGGAAATACGGGCGATGTTTATCTTGTTCCTTTCATTCTCCGCGGAAACCTCTCCCAGATCGGTTTCAAGCTTCTTCACATACCTTGCGATACCCGTACAGAGGATCACGGCCGCAGCTCCTGTAAGTATCGCCAGGATAACATTCACCACCGGAAGCACAAGCCCTGCGGCATTTATGATCACAATCGCAGCCGCAGCGGCAGTCTGTATCAGGAATAAGACCAGAGCGGTCTTTTTATCCTTCATAATCTTATCAAGCAGTTCCATATCCCCCTCCGAAAACAGATACATGACAAATATTGTTTGACAAATAGGGATTATAAACCAAAACCACCTGATATGTCTACTACAAATTGTGCCTGTTTTTACCGGAACCACATGATATAGTGTTTATGTAACCCTGTTTTTCCTTATATGATCCCTCAGGACAGAGCTTATCTCATCAAAACCTG
>CACZRA010000410.1 GCA_902783395.1 uncultured Lachnospiraceae bacterium | reverse complement strand
TGGCATCACGAAAGGTATGACGGGAAAGGTTATCCTGACGGAAAGGCGGGAGAGGATATCCCCGAGATTGCCCGGATAATATGTGTCGCGGACTGCTATGACGCGATGTCATCGGACCGGAGCTATCGAAAGGCGCTCCCGCAGCATACAGTCAGGGAGGAGATAGAGAAGGGGAAGGGGACCCAGTTTGATCCGGGTATCGCTGAGCTGATGATTGATATGATAGATGAAGACACGGAATATAAACTCCATGGGGAGACATGCGTGATCAGCAGTAAGGAGGCATAATATGAGATCGATATCATTGTACACGGAAGAAATAGACGATCTTAAAGAAGCGGCGGATGAGCTTTTTGCACAGGCGGAAGGCTTTGATCTCGGCAGGAGCACAATGGCGATCCTGTTTACCGAGGAAGATACGGACTATCCCGGACTTTACGCTGTCCTGGCGGAGAAATGGAAGTTTCCGATCATAGGATGTACGGCAATGGCCATGTTTACAGGCAGGGAGGGCTATTGCTCAATGGGGATATCTGTCATGCTGCTTACGGATGACGACTGTGAGTTTTCCGTAGGCATGACGGAAGAGCTGAATATAGACAATCACAGGGAGCTTATAAAGGAAAAATATGAAGAAGTAAAGAGCGGTCTTTCCTCGGAACCGAAGCTTGTCATCAGTTATTCCGGAATGGTTACCGAAGAATACAATGTTGCCGGGGATGACCTTGTAAATACTTTAAGCAATGTCTGCGGCGGTATTCCGATATACGGGGCGACCGCATCGGACGGTTTCAGCTTCAACGGGTTCAGGGTGTTCTGCAACGGCAGTCTTACAAGGAACGGCCTTGTCATGGCTGTCATTTCGGGAAATATCAGTCCCAAGATGGTCTGCGTCAATTCCATTGAGAATAAGGCAAGCTTTTCATATGAGATCACGGAATCAAAGAGCAACATGGTATACAGGGTCGGCAACGGCAGATTCCTTGATACGCTGAAAAAGGAAGGTATGGAGGCCGATAAGACGGATGTCCTCGGTGATTATATACTGTCTCCCTTCATGGTATCCATTGATAAAGGCAACGGAGACAGTGTGGAAGTCGCAAGGAATCTGTCGATCCTTAATCATGAGACAGGAGCGGGCTCTTTCCTCGGAGTGATGCCGGAAGGCTCCATCCTAACCATAGGGCTTCTGAACCGTTCGGATGTACAGGATTCCGTTGATAAGGCCTTTGATGTGATGTTCAAGGAGCTTGCGGCTTCCGGTAATAAATACCGAACCCTGCTCTGTACCTCCTGTGTCGCAAGGTTTCTGGCTCTTGCAAGCAAACCCGAGGCAGAGGCGGAGACCTATAAGAGCAGGCTTCCCGAGGATGTGACGCTAATGGGACTCTATGCGTACGGTGAGTTCTGTCCGGTGCGCGGAAATAAGACCGGAAAAGAATACAATATGTTCCACAACTTTACGTTTACGATACTTGCACTGTGATGCATTTGACCTTTATGATCTATCATGGATAACGAGTTAGACACAAAACAGCTTGAGCTTGAAAATAAAAAACTGAAGCGTGAACTGAGGCGGCTGAAAAAGGACAACGAAGTCCTGCGGATCGCGAACGATCAGGTTACCCACACACAGGCATATATCCAGAAGGATATTACCAGGCAGGTGTTTTACAACAACCAGCTGATGAGGACCTCACCGTATATACTGATCCTGACCAATGACCAGCTCAGGACGGTCATGACATCCGATGTGTTCCTGAAATACAACGACAGATACAGCAAGGATCAGATCAGGGTGGGAGTACCGGTCAGGGATATACTTACCGGTGTCATGGATGAGGTGGACCTGCATATTTTTCTCGAAAAATGCGCAACCGCTATGGCGGGTCATGCGATCGAGCCCTATCTTATCAAAAACACTCTTCTTGAGCATAAGCCCGACTGGCAGATCAATATTAGACGCATGACTCTTGACGACAGTGTCGTGGGTCTTAATATAATGTTTGTTGATATGACCGAGATAGTTGATGCCATGGAGCAGGCGAGGACAGCGGATCAGGCAAAGAGCAACTTCCTTGCCAATATGTCCCATGAGATACGCACTCCCATGAACGCCATATGCGGTATGTCGGAATTCATCCTGAGGGACAGCGGCGATGAGCTGGCGAAGCATTATGCGACTACGATAAAATCCGCGTCGGCATCGCTTCTTTCGATAATAAATGATGTTCTTGATTTCTCCAAGATCGAATCGGGAAAGATGGAGGTCGAATACGAACCGTTCGAAGTCGCGTCCATGTTCAGCGATGTCGTCGTCATGACACGCATCAGGCTCGGAGACAAGCCGGTGGAATTAAGGCTTGATATAGACAAAGACATGCCCTCGTCCCTGTACGGCGATGAGATACGTATCAAGCAGATACTCATTAATATCCTGGGGAATGCCGTGAAATTCACAAAAAAAGGGTATATTCTCCTGAAGGTGAGATGTGAAAGAAATGATGATGAAAACTGCAGTATCCGTGTGGACATCAAGGATACCGGTGTCGGGATAAAGGAAGAGGATAAGGAAAATATCTTCTCAAGCTTTACGCAGGTCGATACGAAGAAGAACCGTTCGGTTGAAGGAACGGGACTCGGACTTCCGATAACCAAGCGGCTTGTGGAACTGATGGGAGGAAAGATCTGGGTGGAGAGTACCTATGGGGAGGGGACGACCTTTTCCTATACAAGGAGATGCCGGATCGCGGATCCTGCACCGGTAGGGGATATAGAGGCGCGCATGATGGAAGTGGAATCCGAGGCATACAGGGCTACCTTCATGGCAAACGGCGCCAGGGTCCTTGTCGTGGATGATAATGATATGAACCTTGATGTGGCAAAGGGGCTGCTTTCTCCGTACGGAGTGGAGGTCGTCACGGCAGCCAGCGGCGCCGAGGCTCTGGTCAGCTTTTCACAGCAGAAATATGATATCGTGTTCATCGATCACATGATGCCCGTGATGGACGGGGTAGAGACCATGCTTAAGCTCCGCAGGATGCCCGGCGGAGACAGCACGGTGATGATAGCCCTAACCGCAAATGCGCTTAACGGAGCGGATGCGGAATACAAGGCTCTCGGATTTCAGGATTTTCTGGCGAAACCAGTAGAGCCTCGGGAAATGGATGAAATGCTGAGAAAATATCTGCCCGGCTCCCTTATAACCGAGACAGCGGAGAATATGACCGTGCCTGATGGAAGTGCTGATGATGCGGACAAAACAGATAAAGCCGACAATGAGGACAATCTCCGGGAGAGCGGACTTATCGATCCGGATACAGGTCTGAAATACTGCATGGGCAACAGCAGGTTTTACGGTAAGATGCTTGATAAATTTGCCTCCTCTCCGCAGTTTGACCAGATAGAGGAGCTGTACCGGACCAAAAACTGGGAGGACTACAAGACAGCGGTCCATGCCCTTAAGAGCACCTCGCTGACTATAGGAGCCGTAGGACTGTCGGAAAACGCCAAGGCTATGGAAAATGCGGTTAAGAATGAAGATATTGATTATGCGGGTAAGAATCATGATGATCTGATGAAGCTGTACCGTACCGTGGTGGAGCATATCCGTAAAATGAGGGCTGAGCAGACAAATGGATAACGGACGGGTACGCCTTATAAAAAAGACGCTCATAGCGTTTCCTTTTATCCTTTCTCTTGCGGCCCTTGTGCTGTCTGTCATCACGCTTGTGAAGGTGGCGGATATCAACCGCAGGCTCCGCAGTGTTTCTCTGAATACTTATGTCGAACAGACCGTTGTTTCCAATAACTATATTGTAGGCCGGGAGGATCCTGCCGACGTGGAAGCCTCCCCTAACGTGATAACCTTCGGTGAAGGAGCCGGGGAGTCTGCCGGTATGCCTTCAGAGGGGAACGAAAGGATCAAGGTCTATCTTACCTTTGATGACGGGCCGAGCGCGAACACATCGGAGATCCTTGATATCCTTAAAAAACATAATATTAAAGCCACATTCTTTGTGAACGGTCCTGCTTCTGAAAGCGATCTGCTGAGACCGCTGTACAAAAGGATTGTAGATGAGGGTAATGCCATAGGTATGCATTCTTATTCCCACAAATATTCTGATATATATTCATCGGCTGAGGCATTTGAAACCGACCTTGATAAAATACACTCGCTAATCTATAATGAGACAGGTATAGATACGAAACTTTATCGTTTTCCGGGAGGCAGCGGCAATACCGTGAGCAGGCTTTCCATGGAAACCTTCGCAGATATACTTCATGACAGGGGATATGAATATTACGATTGGAATATCTATCCCGGAGACCGGACCGGACAGTCGTATCCGAAGGATGCGATTGTTAACGGCGTCCTGGAGAATATAGGCGAATACCGCTCTGCCATTATCCTTCTTCATGACTCGGAAAATCATGACACCACAGTGGATGCGCTTCCGGAGATAGTGGAGGAGCTTTTGGCTCTGGACGTGGAGTTTTGTGTGATAGACGATACGACACCTGTGATCCAGCAGGTCGCGTATTGAAACAGGAGGAAATAGATGGGATTTTTCAAGGATTTTAAAGCAGATCTCTCCCAGGCGGTCGAGGAACTTGCCGATGAGGGAGCTCAGACTACGAGAAGCCGGGATGCCCAGAGACGCTCAAGACGTGCTTCTACGGTAAGGGAAGAACCGGTCATCATGCCGGATGAACCTATGGAAGGGACATATACTTCAGCCGAACAGCTTTCCTTTTTGGATATGGGGATGGCCGCAGAGTACAATGAAGCTGCTTCTCCGGCAGGATCGCCTTTTGATATGTCCGCTGCCGATACTGCGGATGTTATGGCTGCGGCGGATGCCATAGTTGCCGGTGCCGAGAGCTTCGGCACGATGGGAAGCATGGCGGATACTGAAAGCTTTAATGATGTGAGCTTCGGAGTTCCCGAAGAAGCATATGAACCGATACCTGCACCTGCGCCTGAACCTGCGCCTGCTCCGATGCCGGAGCCCGCACCTGCACCTGTTCCGATGCCGGAGCCTGAGCCGGTTTTCCAGGCTTCTTTTGATTCTGAGATAGAGATCCCGGATGATGATAATACAACTTTGATGGCTGAGATTGCTGCAGCCGAGGGGATCACGGCTGATTTCGAGCCTGCGCCCATATTTGAGCCTGAGCCTGAGCCGGTACCGGAGCCTGTATTTGAACCCGAGCCGGAACCTGAGCCTGAACCGGTGCCGGAGATGCCCGCTGAAGAGCCTGCGGCATTCGAGCCCGCACCCATATTTGAGCCTGAGCCCGAGCCTGAGCCGGTACCGGAGCCTGTATTTGAACCCGAGCCGGAACCTGAGCCTGAACCGGTGCCGGAG
>CACZRA010000409.1 GCA_902783395.1 uncultured Lachnospiraceae bacterium | reverse complement strand
TGATCTGGCTCTCTGCTGCTGTCGTGTTCTCTATGACGTTGTCCAGGTTCTTGATCGTGTGCTCAAGTCTGTTCTGGACTGCACCGAGCTCAGACCTTCTTGCTGAGATGAGCTTGATAGCTGCGCCGATGTTATCCATAGCTGCACGAGCTGCTGTCTTTGTCTTAACGCTGATGTAACCACCTTCTGCTGTCTTCGATCCGCCTATGAATGCGGTCGAGCCGGCCTTAACAGTGAAGTTTCCATTAGCAGTTCCGGCTGTAGCATTTGCACCGTAACTTGAAACTGATGCAAGATCCGCTCCGCCGATCTTTACGATCGAACCATGCTCATTAAGACCGAAGTGGTAGGTATTGACTGCATCATTTGCGCTTATATCTTCCATCTTACCGGTTGTAGCATTCTTCTTCTGAACACCTACACCAAGAGCAGATGCGCTGATGGATGTGATCTTAACGCTTATCCTGTTGGTAGAAAGGTTATCTGCACCAACCTGAAGCTCGAAGGAGAATGTGCCTCTGCCGTCCTTTGCAACCTTTCCGGTTCCGTTCAGGAGATAGGTCTCGTTGAACTTCGTGGTCGTCGATACACGATCGATCTCGGTTGAAAGCTGTGATATCTCGTTCTGGACATCCTGCTTATCGGATGAAGAAAGAGTGCCGTTAGCAGCCTTTGTTGCCAGCTCGTTCATTCTCTGCAGCATATCGTGTACTTCTGCAAGTGCACCCTCAGCTGTCTGTACTGCTGAAATTCCGTCCTGAGCGTTTGCTGATGCCTGTGTAAGTCCGCGGATCTGCTTCCTCATCTTCTCACTTATGGAGAGGCCGGCTGCATCGTCTGCTGCCCTGTTGATCTTGTAACCTGAAGAAAGCTTTTCAGATGACTTTGCCTGCTGTCCCTGGGTGATGCCAAGCATCCTGTTGGAATTCATTGCTGTAATGTTGTGCTGTACTACCATGTTTTTTTCCTCCTTGAAATTTGATCGCCCCAAATCCTTTTGGGGTGTGCGCCCCCGTTTGGGCATTTGTTGGTTGTTTTCGGAAAATCCGGGAGGTACCTTCCCTTCCTTTCCTTATCTGCCATACGGAAGCCTTATCTTCCGTCTGTGCACATGTTATGAAATTTTCCGGCGGCTTTTTGTTTCATTCCCTGCCGCTTACAAACATTATATCGGACGCTCTCTTACGATGCACAACCCCTTTTTAAAATTTTTTTCAAAAAAAATCAAACAGATTCCGTTTCTTCTATATATTGTATAAACAGCTGTTCCCCTGTCTATATATTGAACCGGGAAAATTCCGGTCTCTCTTTTCCTGATATAATTCATTTTATCAGGCTCTGTGGTAAAATACAATTACCGCAGACCTCCCATGTCTTATGAATGATCAGGAGATACCTTATATGGATTATATGGATGAATATAACAGATGGCTTTCGGAACTGGATGAAGCTGATCCTTTGTATGCTGAGCTGATCTCGATAAAAGATGACAGACCGGAAATAGAAGACAGATTTTATAAGGATCTTAGCTTCGGAACAGCCGGACTTAGGGGAAAGACCGGAGCCGGGACCAACAGGATGAACCGCCTGACCGTAGGCAGAGCCTCACAGGGCATAGCGGAGCTTATAGCAGCGAAGGGAGAGGAGGCCTGCGAAAAGGGCATAGTCATAGCCCATGATCCCAGGCATTTTTCAAGGGATTTTTCTGTTCTCGCGGCCTGTATTTTTGCCGCAAAGGGAATAAAGGCCTTTTTATTCAACGATCTCCGTCCTACTCCGGAGCTTGCCTTTGTCATACGGCGTCTCGGTGCCATATCAGGGATAAATATCACAGCCTCCCACAATCCCAGGGAATATAACGGATTTAAAGCATACTGGTCAGACGGATGTCAGGTAGGCGCAGACATTGCAGACAGGATGACTGAAAGCATACAGAAGGTAGATATGTTCCGTGATATAGAAACCGCTGATTATGAACTTGCCCTATCAGACGGACTCATAACCGTACTGTCTCCTGAATGGGACAGGAGATACCTCGATGAGATAAAATCACTTTCAATACACGGAAAGGATGAACTTGACCTGTCCGTTCCGATCGTATACACACCGCTGAACGGAGCAGGACATATTCCTTTTACAACAATGCTCTCCGAGATCGGATATACCAACTGGCATGAGGTCAGGGAGCAGGCTGAACCCGATCCGGATTTTTCCACGGTCGGTTATCCTAATCCCGAGGATACTAAAGCCTTTGCCCTTTCCGAAAAGCTGGGAAAAGAAACAGGTGCTGAGCTCTTAATGGCAACCGATCCCGATTCCGACAGATTTGCTGTGGAGATAGCCTGTCCGGACGGATCCTACCTGCCGTTAAACGGCAATCAGACAGGTTATATCCTGGTTAATTATATTCTGGAGGGTAAAAAAAGCTCCGGTTCCCTTCCCCCAAACGGAGCTATGGTCAAGTCGATCGTAACAGGCTCCTTAGGCACTGTTATAGCAGAAAGCTACGGTATCAGGATGTATGAATCACTTACGGGTTTTAAGAATATCTGCGGAAGGATCCCTTTTCTGGAAGATAAGGGCCTGCTGTACCTTTTCGGATATGAAGAATCCATCGGATATGCCGCCTCGGTAAACATCAGGGATAAGGACGGTATATCCGCAGGCATGCTCATAGCGGAGGCTGCTGCCTATTACAGAAAACAGGGAAAAACTCTTCTGGATGTCCTGAATGAGATCTATCAGAAATACGGATATTTTGCGGAGGATGAGCCCAGTATAATCCTGGAAGGCATTGACGGCGCGGAGAGGATACGCCGCATGATGGCAGCTCTTCGGGCAGATCCCCCAAAAGAGGCCGGAGGGATCCCGGTTGACACGATCATTGACTATAAAACCGGGCATGAAGATATCCCGCCCTCCGATGTACTGAGATTTTTTCTTAATGAAGGATCCTGGTTTGCAGTAAGGCCCTCGGGTACAGAACCGAAGATAAAGTTTTATTTTTATTCCAAAGCTTCTTCCCGGGAGGAGGCTCTGGAAAAGAATAACCGGATCCGTGATGACATATTCACCAGGATCCGGTCAGTAGATTAAGCCCGGGTTATTGCGTTTCCTGTAGAGCTGAGAACGAGTATGTCTCGTTTTCCGTGCTGTTATCTATGGTTATCGTAAAGGTCCTTGTCTCATACCCGTCTTTCCTTAAGGTTATGACATGCGTTCCGCTCTCTTTTATAAACGAACAGGGTACTATGCCTTTATATATGCCGTCAAAATATACCTCTGCCGTTTCGGGAGCATCAATATATATCCTGCTGCCCTGCACTATGGATGAAGCACCTCCGGCCCCCGCAGCTGAAGATGAAGAACTTCCTGAAGAGGAGCCGAAAGAGCCGGCGGAGCTTGTTGTGCTGCTTGTTGTGCTGCTCCCTGTAAAGCTCGTCGGAAGATCGTTTACCGAGGCCGTTGACGGTTTTGTTGTATTATCCTGCTTATTTGAAGAAGCAGATGTCTTCTCTCCT
>CACZRA010000408.1 GCA_902783395.1 uncultured Lachnospiraceae bacterium | reverse complement strand
TGAAGCTTGTGGTAAACAGGCTCCGGTCCGACATGGTAGAACGCGGCGACATGATGAGCGCGGATGATGTCGTGGAGGTTCTCGGCATCAAGCTTATCGGCGTGGTACCCGACGATGAGCAGATCGTTGTGGCGACCAACAACGGTGAGCCGCTCGCGGGAGATGATTCGCTTGCGGGAAAAGCATATATCAACATATGCAACAGGATAATGGGAGAAGAAGTGCCTTACCTTAACCTCAAGAAGAAAAAAGGCTTCTTCTCAAAGATCTTCGGTAAGAACTGATCGGAGGAGGCACAGATGTCATTAGGTGATTTTTTCAGAAGAAGATCATCAGGTGAGACAGCCAAGGACAGACTTAAGCTGGTGCTGGTTTCCGACAGATCAGCGTGCTCGCCTGAGATAATGGAAAGGATAAAGAACGATATCATCGAGGTCCTTTCCAAATACGTAGAGATAGACAAGGACGGTCTAGATATCAAGATAACCCAGGTAGACGGAGAGGGAACGGAAGAAAAGAGCGGACCTGCTCTCTTTGCGAATATCCCGATAAGAACGATAAGGACCAGGAACTGATCTTTATCAGGAATGCCTTATCTCCAGAAAGAGGCCTCTTCCTATGGAGCTGTCGTCCAGCAGCACAGGAGACGGGCTGAAACCGTCCGCGGTTATGAAGCGGCCCTCGGCATCCACGTCATAGATGACCATCTGATGCCAGCCGTATTTCGGGTGCCCGAAAAGCTCCATATAAAGATAGCTGCCCTTGGCAAGGATGCGCCTTGCGTTTTTTCCGCTGATGGTATGTCTGGTGACGGGGCGCAGCAGCGATGATACGTTCATCATCTTAAAGACCGATCTTGCGTAAAACCATATGAAAAGATCCGTCGTGCCGTAGCGTCTGTTGTAGATGAGGCGGCGTCTGCCGGCAGATGCGATCTTCTCGAATATGTTCCGTACCTCATCATCCGGGAGCTGTCTTCCGGTCTGTTTTTGGAGGGCTGTTACCACAAGATTTGTAAGCGCGGTGGGACCGCAGTGGTTTTTGTAATAATCCCTTCCGAATTCGCCCGTGCTGTGAAAGCTGTAAAATGTACTTCTATTTGTGCTTGCGTTATTCATACCATCGTTGTATCATAAGTTTGTCTTTAATTCAAATCCGTATTGATGACTCCAATTGACTAAAAGAAGCTTGAAAAGAAGATATTTACGAAAAAAAGAAAAGAGGGATTTATGAGGGAAAAGCTTGCGACATTGCCTCTTGCCCAGTTAAAGGAGCTGGCAAAATCACAGGGGCTCAAGGGAACGTCTACGATGAAAAAGGCGGAGCTGATAGAGCTTCTCGCCAGCGAGGCGGAAAAGCAGGAGGAAACAAAGATCCGGGAGGATGCGATAAAGGAAACCCGCAGCAGGATGGCTGAACGCAAGGCCTCCGAAGATCATACCGAGCATTCCTCCGGCGGAGATAACTCCCAGCACGGCTCTTCTTCAGGGGAGCATCAGGAAAACGTGAACGGGGAGGGATATCCCGAGGAAAAGGAGGATCTTGATTCCGGTATAGTCGCCAACGGCATACTGGAGGTAATGTCCGACGGATACGGCTTCATCCGCTGCGAGAATTATCTTCCGGGCGAGAACGACGTATATGTGGCACCGAGCCAGATCAGGCGCTTCGGTCTGAAGACCGGCGACATTGTCGTGGGAAATACAAGGGTAAGGACCGGAAATGAGAAGTTCTCAGCCCTTCTGTATGTGAAGAGCATAAACGGCATGCATCCCTCAGAGGCAGCCAACAGATACAATTTCGAGGATATGACCCCGATATTCCCGGACGAGAGGATACATCTTGAGCTCGGCAACAACAATATTGCCATGAGGATAATGGATCTCATAAGTCCCATAGGAAAGGGACAGAGAGGGATGATAGTCTCCCCTCCCAAGGCCGGAAAGACCACGCTGCTCAAGGCTGTCGCAAAGGCGGTAACGAGAGCAAATCCCGAAATGCATCTCATCATCCTTCTCATAGACGAGCGTCCCGAGGAGGTCACCGATATAAAGGAATCAATACAGGGGGCAAACGTCGAAGTCATTTATTCCACCTTTGACGAGCTGCCCGAGCATCATAAGAGGGTGTCCGAGATGGTCATAGAAAGAGCAAGGCGTCTCGTGGAATCAAGACGTGATGTCATGATCCTTTTAGACTCGATCACAAGGCTTTCGCGGGCATATAACCTTACGGTACCGCCTTCGGGCCGTACTCTTTCCGGAGGCCTTGATCCCGCGGCTCTTCATATGCCCAAGAGATTCTTCGGCGCAGCGAGAAATATGCGCGAGGGCGGATCCCTTACCATCCTGGCGACCGCGCTGGTCGATACCGGGAGCAAAATGGATGATGTCGTATATGAAGAATTCAAGGGTACCGGTAATATGGAGATGGTACTCGACAGGAAGCTTCAGGAGAAGAGGGTATTCCCTGCCATCGACCTGGCCAAATCCTCGACGAGACGGGATGACCTGCTGCTTGCTCCGATGGAGCTGGAGGCCATAGATATAGTGAGGAAGGCTTTGAACTCGATGAAGCCAGAGGAGGCAACAGACAAGCTCATAGATCTTTTCTCAAGGACAAGGAGCAACCGGGAATTTATCGATATGGTCAAAAAGATGAGATTTTATTAATCCCTTTTGAAGATATCCCTGGTATATACCTTATCCTTTACATCATCAAGACAGGAGTCGTAACGGTTTGCAATGATCGAACGGCTCCTTTTTTTGAATTCCGCCAGATCGTTCACGACATAGGAGCCGAAGAAGGTCTCACCGTCCTCGAGCGAAGGCTCGTAGATTATGACCGTGGCACCCTTGGCCTTGATCCTCTTCATTATCCCCTGGATCGAGGAATGGCGGAAATTGTCCGAATTTGATTTCATGGTAAGCCGGTATACGCCGATCGTGACCTCATGCTCCTTGTCACGGCTCCAGGTGTCAGAGCCCTCATAGGCCCCGGCAAGCTCCAGCACACGCTCAGCGATATAATCCTTCCTTGTGCGGTTGCTCTCAACGATGGCCTGTATCAGGTTTTCCGGCACGTCTGCATAGTTGGCTAACAACTGCTTCGTATCCTTAGGAAGACAATACCCACCATACCCGAAGGACGGATTGTTGTAGAAATCACCAATGCGGGGGTCGAGCGAAACGCCCCTAATGATGTCCGCTGTGGACAACCCCTTCATCTCAGCGTAAGTATCAAGTTCGTTAAAGTATGAGACTCTAAGAGCAAGATATGTATTTACAAAGA
>CACZRA010000407.1 GCA_902783395.1 uncultured Lachnospiraceae bacterium | reverse complement strand
GTATCATAGGCCATCGGGATAAGAGCCGTTTCCCCTTCCTCTCCCTCGATCGTGATATCAAGGCTGCTGCGTCCCGTACGGATCTCCTGTCCGTCATCCCTGCATTTTTCGCAAAGCTCCTTAAGCTTCTGCATATCAAGCTCATAAAAGGCGGAGTTCTCAGGATCGGCGCCCTGTATGTCTGTCTCCTCATCCTCATAGATCCCAAGGAACAGCGCATTGGAATTGAACCAGGCGGGATATGAGATCCCGGAGGGATCGCCGATATCGGGGACAGGTATGGTCGTGCCGTTTATCTTAAGCTCATCAAAGCTCCCGTATCTCAGATACAGAGCCTTCTTTTGGTTGACATAATATTTTCCATCCCGTATCTCACCGGTTATGTCCCTGACTATCTCCCTGTCACCGGCGCCGGCGCCCTCCGCAAGAATGCTGTACAGTTTATTGGTCGCATCCTCAAAGCTGAGCTCCGCAAGATCAGTCCCGGACAGGACGGATCCTTTATCGGCCTTCATCACAAAGGGCAGGGTGTATTTATTGCCGAGCAGGGTATAACCTGAGGCCTCTCCCTTATTTTCCCAGGCCTCACCGGTATAAAGCTCCGGTCTCAGTGTCAGAGTCTCCGTCACGTGAAGCGCTGCATCGGAAAGCAGAGTGCCTCCGCAGTCCAGTATCCGCATGAAGTGGGCCCCGTAGCCCAGCGCGATGGCGGAGTCCATCTGCGGACGCGGAACGGTATTGGCCCAGCCGCCTACCGTGGCGCGGTCCATCACAAAGCCGTAGTTGGTATTGAGCGTAGTATCCGGATTCTTTATCCGGTCAGTTCTGCTTTCCCTGATATCAAGGCTGTCCATGAGGATCTGGGATGTCACGATATAATCTCCCGACTGCTCCGGATCGGAAGAAAACCTGTCGACGAAATTCGGCTGTCCGTAGCCGATATAGCCCGTCACGACAAGCTCCGCAAGAAGCACGGGCAGGATATAGGCGGGGCGTTTTATCACGACCCATATGAAGAAATACAATGCCGACAATACAAGGGCAAATACGACCCACGCCCTGAAAAGCTCCTCTATCTGCCATACCTCATGGGAAGAATAGTAATATATAAGTCCTGCTGCCGCCGCCACCGCAGCGAGGTCGGCGATGATCAGAGCGGGCTTATTAAAGTTTACATAACTATAATTTTCCTGTTCGAACCTTCCCGAATAATATGCCGCTGTCGTCAGCAGTACTATAGGAATAAGATAGCCGCATCTTATGGGATAGTGATAATAGGTCCCCATATGCCAGAGCAGGTTTATCGATTCAAAGACAATGAGCGCACAGGGATACATGCAGAAAAGAAAGAAGAAAACAGCCTGTCTTCTTTCCTTGCGGAAATGAACGAGCCCACTGAGCAGGATGATGACGGCGGCAAGACTTCCGGACAAAAGCCACCATTTTATGTAGTACATATCCGCTCCGATAGCCCACAGTATGTCATGGAGCGTCTCGAAGAGCCCGCCCGAAAGATTGGAATTGAACCTTGAGCTCTTCATCATCTGCATGGCGGCAGGCAGCAGCATGAAGGAGGACAGCCCGATCCCGGTGAAGGTTCCGATGCCGAGCCTTGTCGCAGCCCTTCCGGCCGCCTTTTTTCTGTATGCCTTATCCGTCACACCGGACTGCTCCGCTCCCGTCCCGCAAAGCACGAAGATATAGGTTCCCGATACGAGCAGCACAAAGATCAGGTTCATGAATGCCATATAATAGCCCAGGCCCGTCATATATCCGGTCATCAGGGCATATACCGCCGTTGGTTTTATCTTTTCTCCGTCGCCATCCTCCTTAAGCACATCGTAGAGCGTGATAAGGTACAGGGGCATGAGTGCCGCGGTATCAAGATAGGTCGGGATCGTATAGTGGGTCAGGGTGAATCCTGTGAGACCGTAGGCTATGCTGAAAAGCAGCCTGTAGAATCTCGGTGTTTTGATCGTATGGCTCAGCAAAAGATACATATTGAAGGCCATGAAGAAAAGATGCAGTCCCATAAACAGGGAAAGTGATCTCATCACGGCACTGCGCTTTATGAAAAGGAAAAACAGGTTGAATACTGAGATATTCCACTGGATGGAGCTTCCCATGGAAAGGTTCTGTCCTTCGTCGGTATACCACGAATAAAACAGGCCTCCCCTGCCATGCAGGAAATCCCAGATATGATAATAAAGCGGGGCATTGGTCTGTCCCATGTCATAATAATCTATGCGAAGATCCCCGAAGGGGAATATCCCCTTTGCCAGCAGTACTCCCATGAAAATCAGAAGTGTGATGCATGCCGGGATCAGTGCTTCTTTTATACAGCTTTTTCTGACCATGATACCGTTAGTATAGCACAAATCGGTATTGCAAAAATCCGTTTTTATGATATATTACCGTGAGATTGCGAAAGATCATCATAAATATAAGAAACGGAGATATGCCATGACGCTTGAAGCTTATATCAATCCGGACTTCGGGACGGCTGAAAAGATAATATTCTTCCTGGCATCTTTTGCGGGAGTCATGATATGCGTTTTTCTGATACTGGGGTTTGCAAAGCTCACGCCGGGAGACAAGACCTATTACGAAAAAGCGCATAACAGGGTCCAGCGTTTTTACGAGCTTATAATATCAGGAGCTTCGGTCATGTCCTTTGCCTGCTCCTATGTGATACTGAATCATATCTACTCACTTACGGAGGGACAGAACACGCCTTTCACCTATATGTGGGAAAACTGGAAGGATTTCATCCTGCTGATCCTAATCTGCCTTTCCTGCGTGATAAATACCCTTCTGGATAAAATCATTATCCCGCTGAAGCAGATCGACAAGGATGAAAAGGCATCGGTAAGGATGCTCAGCATGTTTTACGTCATCATAATCCTGATCTATCTGAACACTATAGGCGACGAGAGTGAATACAGTCCGGTGATGATGTATTATCTGGGACTTATGATAGGACGCTTCGTTTATTTCGATGCATCATTTGCCGATTTCATAGAGGCGCTCAAAAATCTTTTCGGAAACCTTTTACTGCTCATTCTCGGGCTTGCACTGACAGGGCTGCTCAGCTTCTACGGCTTCAGCGCAGGTTTCCTGCTCGAGAGGAATTATTTCATAGTCGGGGTTTTCTATACTCTGCTTTTCATGCTGCTTTCGGTCTTTATCCTGCATACCAGCCATCTGCTCTATCTTATCGTGCGAAAGCCCGCAGAGGAAGAGGAGCCGGAAGGACGACGAGGGAGAAGAAGCAGGCGGCGCAGGCGGGAAAGAGACTACGATGAAGATGAGTATGAATATGCCCCGGCTGATACCGCAGAGGAATATGCGCCTGAAGCTTCAGCTGAGGACGATTACTACGATCCGGATTTTGAGTTTCTTGATTATGAGGAATACGACAACGAGGATTACCGGTAAATACCGGGCGGGAGCTTATCCGCGTCCCATAACCTCAGGATGGGCATCGAGATATGCTTTCATTTTTTTGAGTGCTCTTGTCGATATGACTCTGACATTTCCCTCACTTATCATGAGGGCCTTTGACAGCTCCGAATTTGTCATGTCATGAAAATATTTATTTATCACGATCTTTTTCTCGCGTTCGTCAAGGATCTCTACAGCTTCCGCAATGACCTCACGAAGTGCCATTATCCTCTGTGCCTCGGCAAAGCTGTCATCTCCCGGCTCATCTGAAGGAAGGGTATCCTCCGAATCAAGGGATCTGTCCTCTTTATACTTCTCCTGATCACGGTAGAAATTCTTGAGAAGATTTGATGCTATGATATAAAGCCATGCGCGTACCGGACACCTTTCGGGCTCATACCTGTCCCAGGCCTTATACGCCATGACAAAAACATTTGCGGTAAGATCCTCCGCATCAGCCTCATTTATGATATGTTTGTGAATATAATTATATACCGGAAGATAGTTTTCCCTGTACGCTACTTCAAAATCCACAGCCTGCTGCATTAACTCTCCGTTTCGGTCTACGGCAGCTTCCCGCCGTTTTTCTCAAGGATCTGCTTCCATATCCTGTCACCCGGATCAAGGACTCCGGCCACCGTGGATATGAGATCCTCTTTTGAGAGATCCTCTTCCTCTGTAAGAGAATACTCTCCGATCAGCCTTGAGAGATGATCATTTCCCCCGACGATGGACTCGGAACCGGCGCACTCCTTTAATGCCGCCTCGATCTCATCCAGCGCCTCCTTCTTTGCCGCGTACTCCTGAAAGCTCGTAAGCTTTGCCATGATAACCTCCCATGCCTTTTTTGACATCTCAACGAGAAACATTTTACACCATACATCCTGAAAATAAAAGCCGCCAATGCGTCACAGCCTAAGTGTCAGCAGGATCGAATCGTCATCGGACACCTCCTCGCTCTGCAGCGCCA
Source organism: uncultured Lachnospiraceae bacterium (assembly GCA_902783395.1). GTDB lineage: Bacteria > Bacillota > Clostridia > Lachnospirales > Lachnospiraceae > NK4A144. The sequence continues at coordinate 273 of CACZRA010000407.1, read as the reverse complement.
GTCCGTGTTCTTCGAGCGATCTCATTATCTTATTGTATGTATAGGCCTGTACATTCCTTCCGTACTCCTCCTCGAATTCCCTGAGGGAATCAGTGATCCGGTCCATACTGCGGATATTCCGGGCGCTGAGCATATACGGTTCCTCTTCGTTCCTGCGCTCATAGTGAAGCTCCCCCTCGGGCGTCGTCACTATTATGTGGTCTCCGTCTGCTTCCACCGGATGCAGCCCGTGCTCGTTCAGGGTATTGAGGAGCAGCTCCCTGTCCGCAAACT
>CACZRA010000406.1 GCA_902783395.1 uncultured Lachnospiraceae bacterium | reverse complement strand
TCCTTATTCGGCTCCTCAAGTCCGCCGTTAAAGAAGAAGGTCACATGCGCGTATTTCTCGGTCTCGGCAAGACGGAGCTGTTTGAGTCCGTTCTTCGCGAGATACTCTCCGAGGGTATTGACGATCTCTTCCTTCTTGAAAGCCACATATTTATTGGGTATGGTCTCGTCATAATCCTTGAAGCATATATAGGTAAGGGGCATGAAGCCGTTCGCCCTCTTAAGGTAGGCTATGGTCTTGGTATCCGAGGGATCTCCGCCCTGTGCTTTGATATCATCATCCGAGAAGCAGAACGCCTTGGTGATCTCGCGCGCCCTGTCAGGCCTGAAGTTAAAGAATATGACCGAATCGTTCGGCTTGACTACCGATACCGGAGAGCCGTCCTCGTTCGTTATAACGGTAGGAAGCACAAACTCGTCGGTTACTTCCTTATCATAGGAATCCTGCATCGCCTGTATCGGATCCGTCGCCTTCACTCCCTCGCCGAGCACCAGCGAATCATAGGCCTTCTGGATACGGTCCCAGTTGTTGTCCCTGTCCATGGCATAATAACGTCCCGAAAGTGAAGCAACCTTTCCTACACCGATCTCCTTTGTCTTGTCTATGAGCTCCTGCAGATAATCCTTGCCCGATGCGGGAGGCGTGTCCCTGCCGTCAAAGAAGGGGTGAAGATAGACGTTCTCAAAGCCTTCCTTCTTACATAGCTCCAGCAGACCGTAAAGATGTGTATTGTGGCTGTGCACTCCTCCGTCGGAGAGCAGTCCCCAGATATGGAGATCGGAATTATGCTCCTTGCAGTTATTTATGGCACGGAGCAGCTCTTCATTCTTAAAGAAGGTGCCTTCCTCGATGTATTTGGTTATAAGGGTCAGATCCTGATAGATGATGCGGCCGCTTCCTATATTCATGTGGCCTACCTCGGAGTTCCCCATCTGTCCGTCGGGAAGACCTACCGCGAGCCCCGATGCGTAGCCCTTCTGAAAGGGGCACTCCGCCATCAGCTTATCCATCACCGGCGTCTTTGCCATGTATACCGCGTTTGCTTCATGGTTATCCGACAGTCCGTATCCGTCGAGCACCATCATTACTACAGGTTTCTGTCTCATATTTACCTCCGTCCGTAAAATATATTAATTATTTTTTTATAAATCTCTTCGCTTCCCCGTCAAAGCAAAAGCCCGCTGCCTCAAGCTTATCAAGGACCGGCTTAGCTTCAAAGCCCTCTGCTGCCGCCATGTCCTGAAGGTCCTCATACTTATCCCTGAGTCCCGTATTGATATAGCTTAAAAGCATATTAGGATCCTTCGGCAGCATTTTCTCCCTCCAGACAGGTCAGAGCCTGCATCACACTTTCTCCGTTCGGACGGTCCGGGCACGCCGCAGACCGCCGCACCGCTTATGATATCACACAATCCTTCTTCTTGAAAGCACTGTCGTCCGGTTCGGATAAATTCATTGCCATTTTTATTTTTATTTCGTATAAATAAATGAAGAATGTAAACAGACCGTGACACAGGAGGATTAGCTATGAACGACGGATTCAGCAAATTCAGGATTAATGATGATATACTGGAGGATGTGGTCGGAGGCGTTGAGATCGCAAAGGGTCAGACAAAGAAAAAAAAGGTAACGATGAAGGTCCAGCTCCTCTGCCCCAAATGCGGAAGAAAGATAGATCAGGAATTCTACAGCGACGGCACGATGAAATATCCCGAATGTCCCACCTGCCACAATCCCCTGGGAGAGGGCTGACGCGTTTTGGCGGCCGCTTTCATCTCTTATTTCCGTTCATAGCCTTTACGGCATTGACGAACTCCGACTCGGGCATCGGACGAGCATAATAAAAGCCCTGTATGAGGTCAACTCCGAGATCCTCCATCAGCTTCAGCTGGTCCGGGGTCTCGACGCCCTCTGCAACGGTTTCCGCACCTATCTTACCTATCATTTCCGCTGAGCTTGTAAGCAGCGTCATGGCATTGGTTTTCTCATACTCGCTTTCCATATTGAACGGAGCCTGTACTATGGTCTTGTCCAGCTTAATGATGTCAAAGGGCATCATTATGATGCGCGCCAGGGATGAATACCCTGTCCCGAAATCATCCAGCGAGAAGCTGAAGCCCAGATGTGAAAGCTTCATGACATTTGCCTCCACGACACCGGTAAAGGTATCGTCCGAAGTTTCCGTTATCTCGAGATTGATCTGCGAAGCCTGTATATGATATGTTTCAACCATTTTGGTCAGCTTGCCCGCTATGTCATCCTGCAGCATATCCGAAACGGAGAGATTGAGCTCTATATAGCGGATCCCCAGATCGCTTATATTTCTGTCGGATATCATCCTGCCGACCTGGCGTATCACAAAATCATCGATTTCGACTATGGAGCCGTTGTTCTCCGCCACGGTAATAAAGAGATCCGGCGGGATGAACCTGCTCCCGTCATGAAGCCTCACCAGCGCCTCAGCTGATACAAACCGTTTTTCCCTGATGGAATAGATCGGCTGGTAATATACCTCCAGATTTCCGTCCTCCACGGCTCTGCGCACCTTTTCATCAACCTGCCGCATATATTCTTCATTTGAGAGATCTAGCGTGTCTACGTCTATGACAGTCCTGCCGTACATCCTGCCCTCTTTGACCGCCATATGGAGCAGATCGGAGATCCCCGTCATATCGGAGGCCATTCTCGGAAGCTCTATCATGCATACACTAAAGGGTATCTCCATCTCATAAGCTTCGGCTCCGAAGGTGGATTCAAATCTAGTCTGCAGCGCCTTCATTATCCTGACCGCCTCAGGTCTGTCTCCCTTTTCACTTAAGAATACATACACGCCCTGATTCACCCTGTACACCGCTGTCTCATCGCCGATACGCGTTATCTCGCTCATGACGGACTGTCTGAGCTTCAGCTCATTCACCTCTCCCAGAAGCTTGAGGAAGGTTTCCGAGCTGTGTATCGCGAGCATGACCATGTAGATCTCACCGCCGTGCCGCTTCATATAATAGAACCGCCTTCTCATGTCCTCCCTGAAGCTCTCAAGTCCCAGAAGTCCTGTTTCTGAATTGTACTGGTCCTCCGGGTTCTTGAGGTTGAAGTAGGTCTCCGCCAGCAGCAGGGATATCGCAAATCTCTGGATCTCGAATGCCGGATAGAGCATCTCCGCTACCGTAGCCGCTATGGTAGCGACCAGCATAAGGTTGAGCATTATCGTCCGCTCTACAGCGCTGTTTCTCTTGTAAACATAGAGTATGTTCAGTCCTACAAGAAAGATGAAGAGGTCACAGCAGTATGCCGCGGTCCTGAAATGCGGTCCGAAATCAAAGCAGGCAAGTATTATGCACAGTATGTCTGTGCCGAAGGGCAGCCCGATGAACAGCAGCGGCTTTATCACCCCTATGTTATATGCCCTTCCCATATACAGGAAGAGGGTGATGAGCGAGATGGATACCGCAGTGAGAGCCCAGGCTGCTACCCGGAAGGGAACTACCAGCTCGATATACTTTAAGGGTCCTGAATAAAACGCGACACTCATGCCGGAAGCCATGAGCGAGCAAAGCAGCGCCGCAAAGGCGATGGTATTGTTTTCCACCCTGTGAAGCCTCTGAAGGAAGAAAGCATATAAGAGGCACAGTATTATCACGAATGCCGATATGTCATAGCAATACGCCAATGCCATTTTCTTCCCTCCTTTCCTTCATAAATCTCACAAGGTCGGCACCGGAAAGATATCTTGCCAGATTAAAGCCCTGGATCTTGTCCACTCCGACACTCAGCGCATATTCCTCAAGCTCCGGGCTGTCTATGCCGGATGCCTTTATCCCTATGGAAAGTCCCTTCATCATGTCCACGGCACACTTTATAAGCGTGTCGGCTTTCTCGGATATCGGTGCCGAGGCAAGCAGATCCCTGTTGAGCGCCACCTCCCTCAGATGCATTTTTATCATCATCTCCGCATCCGTATAGCCGTTGCCGTAGTCCATGAGCATGAATGAGAAACCGGCCTCATG
>CACZRA010000405.1 GCA_902783395.1 uncultured Lachnospiraceae bacterium | reverse complement strand
TCAACATCATCCGAAAACTTCACGACATTCTTTTCGGGCACTGCCACATACTCGGCAAAGCTTCCGAATTCACGTGAGCCGATAAAGCTGTAATGCTTGCAGAGAGAATAATTTCCCTTCTGACAGTCCTCACATTTCATACAGGGCACAAGCGGTATCCCCGCAACCCTGTCACCGGGCTTTACCGTCGTCACACCCTCGCCGACCTCATCGATCACTCCCGAAAACTCGTGTCCCAGGACATTAGGAAAATAATGGCACGCGTCACCGTTCACTCTCGGGATATCCGATCCGCATATGCCGGTATATTTTACCTTTACCACAACCTTTCCGGGATCCGCCTTCGGCTTTTCGATATCCTCATAGCGGATATCCTCCCTTGCATGTACAACTCCTGCTTTCATAGCTTCATATCCTCCTCTGCTTATGCATAGTCTCCTTTAACTGCTCATATATCTCCAGATAAATCCCATACATCTTATCGTATATTTCCCTGTTCTCAGGATTTGGCTCATGAGTGCGTGTCACATGCACAGTCTTATCAACTGCATCGGTGCATGACTGATAGATCCCGACTCCCACTCCCGCAAGAATTGCCGCCCCGAAGGTCGTCGCCGTATCGCTCGCAGGCACCACTATCCTCTTTCCCGTCACATCAGCTTTGATCTGTGTCCACAGCAGTGAATTTGCCGAGCCTCCCATAGCCTTGAGTTCGTCCACTCCCGCGCCCGCAGCAGCCGCTACCTCAAGATTATGCCTCAGCGCAAAAGCCACTCCCTCCATGCATGCTCTTACGAAATGTCCCTTTGTCTTCGAAAAATCAAGTCCGTAAAAAACGCCCTTTGCCTCGGGATCCCATATTGGCGTTCTCTCTCCGTTCATATACGGAAGAAAGACCATCCCGTCGCAGCCGGCAGGAATCTTCTCCGCTATCTCATTTAGCTGCACGAGCGAAGATCTGCCGCTTCCATTTGATCTTTCATAATCAGCGAAGTTCTGTTCGAACCAGCGCATGACTCCGCCTCCCCCGGTGGTCCCGCCTTGAAGAAGCCATGTATCCGGCACGACATGATATCCGAGGATAAGTCTCGGATCTGCCGCATATTCATCAATACATATGCTCATGCCTCCGGCCTGTCCGCCCTGCTCCTGAGTCTCGCCGGGTCTTGAAACCCCCGCTCCCAGAGTACCGCAGGCAGCGTCCAGCCCGCCTGCTACGACCGGAGTGCCGACAGCAAGCCCCGTCCTTTTTGAAGCTTCCTCATTCACTTTTCCGACTACCGCCGTACAGGGGAATATAGGAGGAAGGAAGGCCTCAGGAATCCCCAGTGCTTTTGCCATATCCGTATCCCATTCGGCCTTCCGCATATCAAAGCAGTGCAGTCCGTAACCCATACTCACATCCTGCGATATCTCGCCTGTAAGTCTGTACACAAGGAAACTGTTGCACTGCAGTATCTTGTCTATCCTGTCGTATATCTCCGGGTGGTTCTCTTTATACCAGATTATCTTAGGCGTAGTGTAGGAAGGCTTCAGAGGATTACCGGCAAGCTCGAAGATCCTGTCCGCGCCTGTCTCCTTATTGAGCCTGTCACAGATATCCTGCGCACGCATATCCATCCAGATCGGAGTGTTGATAAGCACCTTTCCGTCCTTATCCATCGCCACCGCGGCCCATCCCTGGCCGTCGACGCCTATGCCCCGTATTTCCTCCGCGGTGACATCCGTCTCCGCAAAGATCCTTCTGATACAGTCATATACCCCGTCTACCCAGTCCTCGGGATCCTGCTCTGCCCAGCCCGGATGAGGACGAAACACCTCATACTCGGCGTTCTTTGCCGTGACCACCTCTCCGTCGGGAGCAAATACCGCCACCTTACATGAGCTTGTCCCTATATCTATACCAAGTAATAAATCCCTCATACCGAACTCTCCCAGTTAAACTGCGTTTCAACCTTGTGCATCATATCACAAAGCGAAACGTTTCGTCAATAGATTTCCGGAAATAAAAATGAACTCCTTGATATTCAAGGAGTTCACAGGTGCGAAACGTTTTATACGTTATCGTTTATTTCAGTTTTTATTCCTGATACGTATCCTTACTATCCCCTTCGGACAGAATAAGATCATTACTATCGCCGCTGCGCCGAGTATTATATTTGACCATCCCGGGTAATGCGCCAGGATCTCGGACAACAGCACATAGATGACTGCCCCGGCTACAGGTCCGTAAAAGGTTCCGGATCCGCCTATTATGACGATAAATACCATGGATATCGTCCAGCCTATATCAAATCCGCTCTCCGGATAGATGGTTCCTTTATTCAGGAAAAACAGGCTTCCCGCAAGAGATGTTATCCCCGCCGCAAGGATATACACCATCCTCTTTGTTTTTTTCAGATTGACCCCTGATGCTTCAGCCGCCTGAGGGTCATCCCGCATAGCGATTATCTTAAGGCCGCTGCCGGACGACATCAGCATCTTTATCAATAAGAGCACACCGAAGCATAGTACAAGAGCCATCACATAAAGCGTACCGATCCTGGGATAGGGCACGGCAGAGATCGTCATACCGGCCCCCCTGTTCACATACGTCATGCTCATGAAGAGAGTTCCCAGCGCCTCCGCTACCACCCAGGTAGTGATGGCAAAATACATTCCGTCTATCCGGAGGAGAAGGAAGGACATTGCAAGTGCAAAGACAAGGCTTATCACAAGTCCTGAAATAAACCCTAAAGGATAGGGCATCCCGTATTTTGACGTCACAACGGCAAGCGCATATCCCGACAGGCCTATGAATGACTGCTGCCCCAGGCTTGTCATGCCCGCATATCCCGACAGCAGGTTCCACATCTCGCCTATTGTGATATAAAGGAATATCCTGAAGCCGTATCGCAGCACATTATTTCCCGCCGCCCCGGTAACCCCCGGGATAAGCAGCAGCAGAAATACCGCGCCTGCTATCATGAGGCTTTTTTTTGATCCGCTGTCCCCGGAAATCAATGCCTCTTCCTCTGAAACAGAAGGTATCTGCCGAAGAATTCATTCGGTCTTATGGTCAGCATAAGGATAAGAAAAATATAACTGATCAGAAGCCCGTAGCTTGCTCCGCCTATAACCTGCATAAGACCGAACAGGATCCCTGCCGCAAAGGTCCCCGCCACATTTCCGAGTCCTCCTATCACTACGATCACAAAGGCAATGAGCAGATAGTGTCCTCCGCTGGACGGATACCATGTCCATTTCATACCCACGCACAGCCCTGCTACAGCCGCTGTAGCAGCTGCTGCCCCCGCTGCCACTGCAAAGGTATGCGGAACATTTATTCCTGACAGCTCGGCAGGCTCCGGATCATCGGATACCGCTCTTATAGCCATTCCCGTACGCGTATGATGCATGAATAAATGAAGGAGAAGGACCGCTGCTCCCGAAAGTACCAGAAGGCAGATATTCAGGAGCGGTATTGCAAGTCCTGCTATCATGACCGTGGAATTACTGTAGTCTGTCGATATATGCCTTGCATCCGCTCCGAAGATGAGAAGCAGCACATCCTTCAGGATGACCGACACTCCAAAGGTCACCAGGAGTGCAGGTTCAGCTCCGGATGACATTGCCTTGTTCACCAGAAATCTCTGCACGAGATACCCCGCAAGGAAAAGGAACGGGACAGATACAATAAGTGAAAGAAAGGGATCCGTGCCCAGCTGCGCCTGAAGTACCATAGATGTGTATGCCCCTATTACTATGTACTCACCATGAGCAAGATTCGTAAGTTTAACGATACCGAGGATCAGCGACATGCCGAGCCCCAGTATCGCATATACTCCGCCGAGCAGCATCCCATTGATCAAAACCTGCAGGATGTACATTCTCAGATAACCTCTTGCTTATTTTTTATTGGTCGCATTTCCAGGCTGATATTCTCCGGTAAGCTGTATCTCCGGATGAAGGGAATTATCTATTATCTTCAACGTTAATTCTCCATTCTCTCTCTGCCACTGCCCTCCGCACAGTACGGTCCTTGCAAAAGTCAGCCCCTTCATCTTCTGGTCATATTTCACATGGCCTATTATAGTATCCACATCCAGGGAGCTCAGGGCAGTACGTATATCTTCCTTATCCAGGGATTTTGCGGAATTAAAAGTCTGGACCGCAAGTTCCAGTGCTTCGTATGCGTAAGCTGCGGGCTGAGGCATGACTCTTCCGTCATGATCCGCCATGTATGCCTCGTTAAGCTTCTCCGACGAGATGCCGGTAAGAGCCGAGGAATACGGATTTGTAGGCGCCCACCACACCTGTGTCATGATGCCGTCTGCCAGATCTCCCAAAGCCTCCACATCAGACTGCAGGAGACAGCATTTTCCCATTGTCACGCCCTTGACTTCGACCCCCGCGCTTATGATAGCATTGTAGGAATTCATGAAGTCAGGAGGGATATTTGTCCCCGCTATTATATCTATATCCTTACTCTTGAATTCATTCGCAAGACTGGTGAAATCAGTAGTACCCGAGGGATACTGTCCGGGATCCACTACCTCATATCCGTCCTCAGCCAGTCTCTTCATGAAAAGCTCATGCCAGGCCGTACCGTCTGCATCATTTGCAAACAGAGTCCCGACCCGGGCTCCGCTGCCGACTCCGCAGCCTGCCGCTGTCCACAGTGCCCTCTGCGACTCATACACATCATCAAGAGTATAAAAGGAGCAGTATGTCCAGTTGAATTCATCCCTTGAGTTTGCAAGTGAATCTATCGGAGACTGTGTTGCAATGCACGGTATTTCATACCTCTCGGCCACCTCCGCTACCGGTATGACGGTATTCGGAGTCTGTATGGCTATTATCATATCCACATTGTCTTCTTCGATCAGCTTCTGAGTGAGTTCCGAGCATTTGTTTGCGTCACTCTCAGAATCATATACTATGATCTCACAAGCCTTTTCTTCCCCGTTGACCTTAATGGGATGATCCTTAAGATAAGCTTCCATCTGCGCGACTACCCAGTCGCACCCCTCTCCGTTTCCGGCAAGCGGGCCTGTGGTCGGATTCACATAGCCTATCCTGATCGTGTCCTTGTTTCCACCCGAGCATCCCGCAAGCAGAAAAAGCACACAAAACACAATCATGCATACCGCCGGCAGCCTGACCAATGATCCTCTTTTCATTTAACTATTCCTCCCCTGTATTTCTAATTGATCGGGCAGATCTTATTCCCGACCGTCGTGATAACCGCCTGATCTGATCATAAGTGATCCTGTGCGCTTAACTACGAAAGGATCAAAGAAACAAAATAATAAAATCATCTGCCGAAAAGTCTTGAGAAAAAACCTTTCTTTTCCGGCTCCTCATCGTAGTATTCATCATCATCATACTCCTGATCCGCATCATCAAACCTGTCAGGTCTGATATCCGGCTGTACGGAGTCAAATGACGCTGTTACATTTCCGTCATTACTGACCCTCTTAAACTGGCTTTCACCCGGAGCACCATACGGAGTACTGTACGGTATATCTCCCGCCGGAGCATTTTTCATTTCCGAGCGGGGATCGACATCAACCTCTCTTATCGGCATTGTTTCAAACTGCTCGGTATGGATCTCATCATGAAGCTTCTCTGCCTTGCTTACAGGTATGCTTGTCAGAGCGCTTTCTATCACACTTTTACTGACCGGTACCGTCTCAGAACGGTCACCGCCCGAAGCCGCATCCGCCTCCTCCGCTATAGCGCAGATCACGGTATAATTGTCATCCCTGTTTTTCGCGCGTCCGTACTGTATCCTGAGCATCTGGTTCAGCCATTCCTCCGCATTAACAGACTGATGCAGTGTTTCCGTCATCTCCTGATCGAGCACATGCTCCCAGAATCCGTCGCTGCAGACCAGGAAGGCATCTCCCTTTTTCATGGTAATGGGCTCATATTTCCGCATTATCTTAAGTTCGGGATCGTTACCGAGCACCTTGAGAAGCCGCGATCTGTCCTCACTCGTACGTATTTCTTCATAGCTCATTGAGCCGAGATCCACGGCAGCCTGACACACGGAATCATCCTTTGTCTGGGCAAGTATCTTTCCGTCCCTGAAATAATACAGCCTGCTGTCACCGACGCTCTGATAATAAAAGATGCCGTCCCTTACAAAGCCGCCCACTATGGTAGTAAGAGCCTGCTCCTCAAGTGCTATGACAGCCTGATTCGCCCTCAGATAAAATGTATTGATAAGCTCAGGCGAATAGGGCGGATTACCTGCGCACAGCTCGGACATCACCTTTACGGCGCAGTTTGAAGCCACCTCACCGCTCGCATGTCCTCCAAATCCGTCACAGACTACATATGCCCCGTCTGTCATAAAAAGGGAATCCTCGTTTACTTCCCTGCCGCCCTGATTAGTGTAATAAACAACATCCATATAAAGCCTTCCTTATTTCTGTAAAACAGCCTGTCCGCTCCGGTCAACTGATACTATTTTGCCGGCTGATACCCGCCGTATTCCTCCATCTTCAGCTTAAGGAATTCAACGTTTTTCTTTTCCGCCGAATTAAATACTCCGCTGCTGAACCTCTCCGAAGGAATCTCCCCGTGATACCAGCTCATGCTGTTAAACAGATCCCTGAGCTCGCCCGAATTAAAAATATATCCATGACGGGCATATATCTCATTCCTTGCATAGCAGAGACCTCTTGCTATGATCCTTTTCTTCTCTGATTCCGGCAGATTGTTGGCATTATTGCTGTCAAGATATCCCTTTATGAATTCATCCACATCCCTGTTTGTAAGCTCTTTGGTGTCTGTTCCGGGGAATATGTATTCCGAGCCTCCGGAAGCAGCTCCTCCCGAATGGCTGATCCTGACAGTGTCGCTCGTGTCCACACTCGAATTATCATAAGTTGTTGCCCCCTCAAACCTGAAGCCTCCCACGAGCTCTTTCACCTGGTCTTCATCCGAGTCATATCCGACCACCGCATAAGTCTGGTACTTTGCATCCGAACCGAGATTAGTGGAAAAAGCATACATTCTGCCGGGCTGTCCGTCAATAGTCGCGCTTACCCAGTACCCCTTATACTCTCCGAAGTTCAGCGGAACCATGTCCGAATTAATACTGATATCCGTGTTTCCGGCATTTGCAGCCATGTTCGTCATGATATCCGGAAAATCCGTACCGTAATTATCACCGGGAACGATCCATGCCCTGTGATCGCTGCCGTTGTTATCAAAATGCACCTCCAGCGCATCGGCCTGGTTCTCTATAAGATCCGTCCCGTCTGTCACGGAGAACTTTATTCCGTACTCCTTCTGATCATAGATCTTGACCTTCGGAGGGTCATATTCCCCGTCGATCCTGAAGGAATCCGCGCATGCAGCGGCATACTCCTGCAGCTCGTCATAATCATCGGCACTCTTATTCACCAGGGTATATACCACATAGCATCCGTACTGTCCCCGGGAATCAAAGATATATACATTTCCGTTCCACTTTTTGTCCTTCTTGTCCGTATAGTGATATTCAAAATGAGAAATATCCTCTTCACCGGCAATATCCTTCTTATTAGCTTCGTCAACCTCCGGGGTACTCCCGGAACCCTCGACCGGCAGCAGATTATCCGGCCTTACATTCACCATATTGCTGAAATCATATGCATTGTACAGTATGCTGTCATCAATATACCGGTCCATATATCTTACAGCCGCATGGAGAGTTCCCTTTTTATTTGATATCTCCACTGTTCTGTCATCTGCGTCGGAGATCTTGTATTCCTCCGGGCAGCAGATACTGTACTGATAGGTGGAATTGGTATACTTATTCACCTTGGAGGCTCCTGCAGACCTTAATGCATCGGCTTCCTCTCCTGCAGCGGTATCGGATATTTCGCTTTCCACGCTTTCAGCTCCCGAACTGCCGTCCTCCGAACCGCTCTCATCCTCTGCGCTGTCAGAACCGTCTTC
>CACZRA010000404.1 GCA_902783395.1 uncultured Lachnospiraceae bacterium | reverse complement strand
CCCGTCCTTATGAACTACCGGATCATAGAACGCATTATGCTCCACATTGTAAACGTTGCTTCCTACTGTCGGATCCATTCCGCTCGGTGAATAATAACTTATGCCTACGGCCCCGTTTTCCATTATGAGCTTCTTTACCGCGTTTACATCCTCCTGCGAGCCCTTGATCTTTACGGTGTGGCTGTTTTTAAGATGCGCCCTGTCGAGAAAAGCATATTCGGAGCCGATGCTATTAAGCATTGTTTCCTCAGAGGCAGGATACGCTATGTCACCTGCATCATCTCCCGCTCCTGTCCAGGCTGCCAGTATAAACCGCGCATAATCAAGGTTTCCGCCGAGATTAAGGTAATTATTCTTTTCCTGTGAATAATAGATACCTTCGTTGCTGTCGCCCTCCGTCCCGCCGAGAGGATCCGTGACGGTATTGTATGAAAAATAAGCCAGCTGCACCTCGGAAAGATCGAGGTCCGGATCAGTGATGATCCCTCTTTTCCTGAGGCATATCTCAGCCAGTGACATGGCCGAATGAGCCCAGCAGGAGCCGAAGGGGCTCTGATCACGAAGGGGCGGCATGTAATTCTTAAAATCTTCATAGTCGTACTTGGAAGGCAGCGACTCTCCGTCTCCAAGCCTCGGCTCATAGTCGTCTCCGTGATCCGACAGGCTTCCTATATCCTCCTCTCCCGGGACATCATGGTAGTTAAGCTTGTATTCTTTTACTTCCCCACCATCTCCGGCTGCGGCTAAAGGCTCCAAAGCCTCCTCAGCCTCCTCCGGGACCAGATCCTCCGACACGTACTCATAAGGCTCACCCTGCCGGGGCCCGCCCTGTTCCTCCTCCGCAGTCTCCACCGCTTCCGGCTCTGCATGGGCTGCCACGGTAAACGCCGTATTCGGCGGCATCAAAAGCGAAGCCGTAAGTGTGACCGTCAGTAGTTTTCCGCATATGGATCTGAATCTCATATTGTCCCCCTCGTCTGCTTTGGTTTTATCTTATCCTCTGTATCCCTTGTCTATATTCCCTGATCCGGCTATCTTCATGTCACCAGAAGGGTATCCAGTTCAGGCTCTTGATCTTACGGTTCTTTATGTTGAACTTTACAACCTTAGTTCCACCGGTATTTCCGAGTCCGTGGACGGTGACCGTGCCCTTTCCTGCCTTTACGTTGCTACCCCATCCTGCGATCTCGTATTCCACGGGTTCCGAAGAAAGACATACCACATCCTTATTCTGCGGCTTTATCTGCTTTCCCGTATATTCAAAATCCTTTATCGCAAAATTAACGTTCTTTATCAGCTCCTCAACCACACGATAGGTTGTATGAGTGCTTCCGGTATAGTTGACTCCCGCAGCCTTTACGATGACCTTTATCTCGCACCCCACAGGAAGAAGAAGTTCGGGTGTAACCGGAGTCCCCGCCTTATACACGGTCCCGCCGATCTCCGTATCCTTTGCGAATACATACTCGTAAGCCTCTGAATAATCTGTTCCTTTTGCAAGCTTCTTTCCGTCGGGCCCCGTGAGCACGGGCTTCGCATAATAATATGACGCCTGCTTCCCTGCCTTATAAAGGATATCATCCGCAAAGCAGCTGTTATAGGTATTGTTCTCCGAAAGCGTTGACAGATCGCAGGGTACTATATCAAACTTCTTCGAGATGCTGCCCGTAAAGTTTCCTTTGCCCTTGACGGTGACACTTCCCTGAGCCGCTCCCACCTTCTTATTATTGCTGAAGGATAAGGTGTAGTCCCTGTCCTTTACCAGCGTGTTTCCGCTGACTGTTACTACAGGCTCGGTCTTTGCGCCGCTCTTCATGTATTCTGCCTGCGGACAGCTGACCGTTATATCGGGATCGGTGCCGGTGAGCTTGTATTTCGTGATACTGAAATTCTTTCTGACCGTACCGGTATAGCCGCCTTTGCCCGTAAACACTGCTGTTGCGGTCCCTGCCCTGTCATTGTTGATGTAGCTCAGTTCAAAGTCCCTGCCCTCATCAAGGAAGATACCGCAGTTCCCGAGCAGCACATCAGTTACGGGTTTTTCCGCCTTCCCGCGATACCGGACAGACGGGATCTTCAGATTTTTCAGCGCGGTGCTCAAGGCTTTTCCCTTTATATTGAACGGGACCTTCTTGGTGCCCTCAAAGGCCGTTCCGCCGGACTTGCTCTTTCCGGTTCCCGTCAGTATGATATAAGCCTTTCCGACACCGGTATTGTTGCTGTATGAGACCCTGTAGGCATCGGCACTGACCGTTTTGCCTTTGTAGGTCACCTTAAGCTCGGAGGCAGGTCTTATCGGGCCTCCGGTATAATCCTTATCCGCGATCTTCTTAACGCTCACATCATTCATAAGCACCTGGTCTGTCACTGTAAAGGTGAGCTCGCGGCTTCCCGTGAAGTTGTTTATCCCGTTCAGGGATATGGTCCACTTCCCTGTGGTATTACGGGCTTCATTTCCGGATATGGTGTAGTCCTTGCCCGACTTTAAGGTAGTCTTGTTCCACATAAGGACAGGCGCAGCCTTCTTTGATTTTCCTGCCTGGTATTTCACGCAGATATCATCGGCCGTGAAATCACCGTCTCCTATATCTCTCGGTATGATCTCAAATTCCCGGTCAATGCTTCCCGTAAACCCGTTCTTAAGCTGTACCTGTATCTTCGCCGTACCGCATACCTTATTGGCGGTATATTTGACGGTATAATCAGTGCCTGCCTTAAGCTTGTCGCCGTTATAGGCCACACTGCATTCAGGGAAGGTTATGGCCTTTCCCGTGTATTCGACCATATCGGGAACCCCTGAGAGCGTGATATATGAGGGCTCATTCTCGATGACGAGCTTATACTTTCTGCTGTCGGAGCCGCCGCCGTTATTCGCGCTTATCACTACCGTTGTCGTCCCGGCCTCCTCCGGGGTACCGGATATGACACCTGTATCCTCCTCAAGCAGTAAACCTTTGGGAAGGTTATCAGGTGATACGGTAGTCCAGACCATAGGCCAGCTTCCGTCCGCCTCAAGCTGCATGCTGTATTCAGCCCCGGCTATACCGTTATCAAGCGCATCGGATGTGATGGAGGGCTTTATGATGACAGGATCTTCTCCCGTATTTTCCGGCGCATAGAGAATGCAGGATATAAGCCCGTCTTCATATTCCTCATCCTCATCCCCGTCTTCAAAATAAATATCCTCTTCCTCCTGTCCCGCATAATTCTGATCGCATATCGCCAGGAAACAGCCGTCATCCATCTTTAGGGCATTGTGGATATTAATTTCATCCACCTCGTCTATCGTCTTAAGATCACTGCTGATAAGATATCCACCCTGATCCTTTTCAAAAGCAATGACGCCGTCATCCGATACCACTACCTCATCGGTATTTCCCGGGATCCAGGCCTGCTTTTCGGGATTACTGAAATCAGAACCGTATTGCAGGAGGAAGCTGCCGGTGTCCGACGGCGTCGTATCTTCATCGATATAATCCTCTTTATCGTCCTCACCTGCGGGATCAGCTGCGGTATCATTGTCTTCATCATCGTCATCATCCGCATACACCGCTGCATAGTACTTTCCGTTGCAGAAGTCTATAGCGTCGGGATAATAACTGTCTTCGCCGATACGGAAATCAACTTTGCCCGTGTACTGGCTTCCGCTGGCATCTGTCAGCATTACCCATGAGCATCCGTCCGGTGAGAAGGCTACATGACTGCCTGCCTTTTTCACGGAGACACCGCCGCTGCCGCAGAACCAGATATCATCGTCATTATCCGGATCACTGTTTGATATCCCGGCATTGATCGTGAATTCCTCTTTTGCGTCTGACATAGGGTCATACAGGACCATCTTCTGCTGAGAACCGCTTCCGTCAGGGGATATGACCGCAAGCCTGCCATCCGTTATTCCCGCGCTGTTACGATCGGCTATATTATCAACGAGTCTTTCATTTATGACCGCGCCTTTACCGTCGACGGTGATCAGATCATAAAATGCGGAGTCATCTCCCTCCTCAATATCATCTCCGAGGGGATTGCTGACCACTATAAGGTATCTGTCGTCCGACAGCTTTTTCATCTGATAGACTTCACTGTCATAGGAATAATCAGATGCGCTGCCGCACAGGTTTTTGGCATCTACTTCAAATTCTTCTCCGGTAAACCCGCCATCTTCTATCGGAAAGAGCGAAAGCTCCGGCTCATCTTCGTAATACTCCAGCAGTGCCATGGCTCCGTTTCCTGCTTCATCAGCATCGGCCTCAAAGGAATACAATCCGTCATCCTCATCCTCCAGGAACTCTTCAGGATACAGAGCAGAGGTTCTTACCGCCTGAGATCCGGTTCTCTTTCCGTTCTTCTGGTTCGGACGTTTATCAAAACTCCTTGTAGCCGTGGCGTTTATCCAGTTTGCGGGGGTCCTGAAGGTTTTCTTCGGGATATAAACCTTCAGCTTTCTGTTCCTTATGTAGCTGTCAGGGAAATAGAAGCGTGCGACATACTTGCCGTAAGTGTATCCTATGTTCTTACTCGAAAACCGTATCCCTGACGGCAGTACCCTTGAGATCTGCTTGCCGGTATCGAAGTCATACAGATAAATGCAGGCACCGTCTACAAGATTCACCTCCTGATTAAAGTATATGGACAGGCTGCGGATGCCGTTCTTGTCAGGATTATACAGAGTATATCCGTCTATTTTCAGATTGGCTTTTTTCCTTAGATGATTCGCATTATCCGCTATGTTCTTTTTCGTAAGGAAACTCACATTAAAGGTCGCGTGATCATCGTAGGTTTGTATTCCGTTGATACGTATCCCGGAAAAAGTCACAGCCGTATCATCGAATAACCCCGTTCCCGAAGCATTATAATAGAAAGAGCTTCCCGGCAGGGTCCATGGGGCAAATTCACTGCCCTTTCCGTAAAAGCAGTTTTTATAGCCTGTATTATTCTTCCCATGTTTATTGAAATCTCTGTCCATGGCGGAGATCAGGGGTATCCTGGTCTGTTTTGCGTTTGATGCGACAAAGCCGTTCCCATCATCATTAAGCCTTGCATAGACATGGAAAAGCCTGAGTCCTCTCCTGGCCTCCCACTTCGGATTTAACTTATCATTCCCGTCAGGAGTGTAATACTCTCCCATGATGAACTGGGAGTAGATCCCGTATTGCTTCCACTCCTTTGGCGAAGTTATGATCACGACATCTCCGGTTTTCCCTTCAGCATCCGCCTTTCCGTAGGAATTCAGTGAATAGTTCTTATGGTTTCCGGTGATCACATGTACTTTATCCGGATCGATCCATCCAAGCATCATTCTTGAAAAAGCATTGTGGTCACCCGTGCTGCTTTTCATGATGTCGAAGGAGCGGAATTTGTCTACCGTAGTGCCCGTGCCGTACGTATAATAATCGTCTATTCCGAGAAGATGGCCCGTTTCATGTATGACAGTGACTATGGTGTTATCCAGATCATCCTTGACCCTGAATTTCTGGGTGTTCATGAAAACGAGCTGCTTACACTTATATCCGGTATCACCGAAGGTGTACCTGAAGCCTGTGCGGTAGCTCCACCACTGCGACCCCCATCCGGTATGCGGTCCCGCATAGAGGATAACGATCGAATCTATGATCTTATCATTATCTGCATCGAATTTGGCAAGATAATCCTCCGGACTCTCCCCGCGCTTTTCGATCTGCTCCAGACAATCACTGAAGATCTCCTGATAAAGGTCCTGGTTCTTCACCAGTCCCTTGCTTCTTTTGGCTTTGGTATAATTGTAGTATTCTCTGTTATTATCAGACTTGAAATTAAAGATCTCACCGTTAATGTCCAGCTTTCCGTTGGAGGCACGCTGGTAGAATGCCCTTACGCTCTCCATAGGATACTTCGTAGAGCCCTTGTCCTGTTCTCCGAAATATCTGCTCTGCAGGTCGTTTTTGAAGTTTCTGCCGAATGTATAATCATCGAATTCGCAGGTAAATACCATGGCATTTACCTTCCCGCTCGAGGGCAGTGTAGCTCCGCCTATGCCTGTTACGGGCTGCTTCTCCCCTATCTGCGCACTGAGTCTTGATTCATCCTCGGGAAGCCCGTACTGCGCGAGATTCCCGATAAGGCTGTTCTGCAGCTCCTCCTGTTCGTCGCTCAGCTTCTCCATCATGGAGAGACGCTCCTCCCAGGTTCCGTCCTCTTTGTACTGCTGCATTTCTTCTTTACTGATATATTCGGGACTGCCTTCTTCCGCGTTCAGATATCTCTGGGCCGCATAGTTCTCATCATAATCCTCATCGTAATCCTCATACGGGATCTCTTCCGCGGACCCCGCTGTCTCATCGGCGGATAAATAAATAACCGAACCCTCATCTGACGGGACAGCGCTGTAGTTTTCCTCTTCCGCAGTTTCCGCCGCGGTCTCCGCTGCAGTCTCCGCTGCGGTCTCCGCCGCGGTCTCCGCCGCTGTGCCGGTATCCTGCAGGGCACCCGTCTCCTGCCCTGCCGGTATTTCCGCCGCATAGGCCGGTACCGTCATGGCAAGGCATAAAAGCAAAACCAAAGCTTTTGATCTCAGCAGTCTCTTCATACAAGTTTTCTCCTTTATCAGCCGTTTATTCTTCATCGACCTTTCTTGTCCCGGTCACCTCAAGTGTCTGTCCGGGATCGCAGACAACTTTTCCTGCCTGAAGGTTTCCTTCTATTGTGGCAGATTTTTTTACATCTATCTCCTTATACTTCGTCACATTACCGTAAACGGTAAGTGCCGCAGTATCAAAGACCAGATCTCCCTTGTTGTTTCCTGTCAGCGCTCCGAGCCTGCACTGCACGTCATATTCATCTGTACCGAAGCTGTTCTTTCCGGCCTTCCCCATGCTGATATCCCTTAGGGTCAGCTTGTATCCGTTTGAATTAAAACCTGCAGCGGTGCCTTCATAACCCACAATATTTATATTATCGACTTTTTTAGTCACTTTCTTAACAGGCACAAGCTTCACTCCGTCAAATACCGTGTCCGAGGTAAGTGACGGCGTATTGGTATAATAAATGCCTCCCCCTGCCACAGTCAGGGCGGTGCAGTAATTCTTATTGGGGAAGTTGAGCTTTACGGGCGGCTTTGCCGGAGTATCTCCGCCGACATCCTTCAGGAGCTTTATGGTGTACTCCCCCTTGCTCTTCAGAGCGTTTACTGCCGCTACCGCCTCCCCGTAGGACACATAGTATCCCTGATGCGTGCTTCCTGCGAGCACCTCCGCTTCTACCGTGTCTCCGTAGAAGACATAGATACCCATCCCCTTCTTTGACAGTATATAGCCGCTTGTGTCTCCTGCGCCGCTGAAGGGCGTCTTGTTTCCGACATTGCCGTCTGCCGGCATGAAAAGGGATACGCTTCCGTTCTTTGAGTTAAGAAGCATTCCCGTATAGCCGTTTGTCTTATCCTGGTCATAGCCTCCGTAAAGAAGAGCGTCATTTCCGTCCTCATCCTTTACACGGACCGTTATCTTTCCCGCGCCTTCCGAAGACTCTGCCGTACCGGAAATATTAAGATAAGGCGCGGTCTTCTTTCCGTCCTTTTTCTTATATGTGATAAATTCAGCCTTCACGGCTCCGTTCGTAAGCTTTCCCGTTATATTGAACGCTCCGCCTGACCGGACAGAAGGGCTTCCCTCAAGAGCCATATTCTTTATCTGCAGCGCATCCGCGTAAAGCACCGCATTGTTCCGGAGACTGACATCCGTAACGGTCGCCTTTGCTTTTCCGACAACGGCTTTCGCCGCATTGATCCGGGTAGTGTTTCCACTCTTCATCCCGGCATCGGCATTCGCGGTCGTAAGCTTCAAGGTTCCATATGAGTCAAGCTTTCCGGCACTGAAGGAGGGCAGCCCGTATTTCGAAGGCACCCCGTTTTTCAGCTGTGATACATAGTCGGTGATGATGAGTGTCTGCGCCGCATTTATTCTGACGAGCCCCACACCGTTTACCGCACCCGCTATGATGCTGCTTCCGTCTCCGGGATCTGCAGCGGACCTTGTGCCTGCAAAAAGCTTTGCCCCGTTTGCTATCTCAAGGATCCCTTTTTTGTTTTTGTCGTTTATTTTTACCGGAGTATTGAAGGTTACGGTATTATCTGTCAGCAGATAATGTCCGGCTATCTCAAGTGTCATTATCCTGTACGGGTCGAGCTCTCTGAAAGCGGCTGCCGTCTTGCCCGTACCCTGTATGAAATCAAGGTCTTCAAGCTCCGTGTCGGCAGTAAGGCTGAGATTCCCCGTGTAATAGAGCTTTGCGCGCCTTGTCTTCGCACCCTCCGTCACGCTTCCCCTGAAGGTGATGAGAGCGGCTTTTTTAGGCCCCTTGAATCCGCCGAGCACATAGGTGTCTTCGGTGATCGTCACAAGATAGCTTCCTGACGGATCGTTTATCGCTCCTATCGCCTTTGCCGCATCCGACCATCTGCAGAAGCTCTTCTTTTCGTAATCTCCCGCTCCTGCTCCTGTCTTTTCGACCGTGATGCATTCTCTTCCGGCCCACACCGTACCGTTCTCAAGATATACGGACTGGTATTCCCCTGTACTGCCTTTCTTCCGGGCGACCCTGACAAAGCCGGTATCCGGAGCGTTCTTTGAGGTATAGAGCGCCGTTACCGCTGTGATATCAGATACTATCCCGTCCTTATCATCATAATACTTTGAACCGGCATCGGCCTTCTCTCCTATGATGCCTATGCCTGCCGCGGCTTTTTCCGCACCGGCTGCCTGTGTTATCTTTCCGCTTATGGCAAGCGAAGCCTCAGTTCCGTTCACGTCCTTCGGCCTGTATCTCAATATCCCCGCCGTGCTTTCGGTTCCGGCTTTATTGCCGGTAAGGGTGACAGTATTCAGGCTTCCCGATGCGTTTACCGCAAATACGGAATCCGCGGCGAGCTTCAGATCCTTCGTCACCTTTACGGTGTCTGCTGCAAGCACTGCGCCCTCTCCGAGCCCGGCATTTGTCGCATTGACCGCAGCAGCTGCGAGTCTTCCTCCTTTTTCGATAACAAGCGTCCCTGCCGTCACGCTGTCGGGTGAAAAATAAGTATCCTCCGCAACAGTAACCGTCGCTGCATTGACCGAAGTATCATCCGTATTCAGCGCATTTCCGGCTGTCGAAGTAAAGACCGCCGTTCCCTTTGCCGCCGCTATTTTCACATTCTGAAGGCTTACGATGCCGCTGCTCCCCTTTACCGTGACGGTCTTTGCGTTATTCCCCACCGTGACCGTGCTCTGCTTTGCGGTGCTGCTTATCACGGACACACCGTTTTCAATGACGATATCCGCT
>CACZRA010000403.1 GCA_902783395.1 uncultured Lachnospiraceae bacterium | reverse complement strand
TCCGTGAGCTTATCTCGAACGGATGTGATGCCATCACGAAGCTGAAGAAGCTTGAGATGATGGGTGAATACGAGGCGCCGGAATCAGAGACCGCCGGCGGTGACAGCACGATGCTGAAGGGACGCATCGATGTGGAGTGCGACAATAAGGGCAAGACGCTTACCTTCATCGACAACGGTATCGGCATGACGATGGACGAGGTCGATAAGTACATAAACCAGATCGCTTTTTCGGGAGCTACGGAGTTCATCGAGAAGTACAAGGATAAATCCGACGCTGAGCAGATCATCGGGCATTTCGGACTCGGTTTTTATTCGGCCTTCATAGTCTCCGACAAGGTCGAGATAGACTCGCTGTCATATATGAAGGATGCGCAGGCCGTGCACTGGGAGTGCGAGGGCGCGGGCACAGATTATACGATGACCGAGGGGAACTACGGCAAGACCGGAACGAAGATAACTCTCCATATATCCGAGGACTGCCTGAAGTACTGCAATGAGTACACTGTCCGTGACGTGCTGGAGAAGTACTGCTCCTTCGTGCCGCAGGAGGTCTATCTGACTGCCGTCGATAAGCCGGCTCCGGAGCCTAAGAAGGACAAGGACGGCAATGAGATACCGCCTGAGCCGCCGAAGCCCGTTAACCAGACGATGCCTCTCTGGGCAAAGACACCGAGCGACTGCACGGATGACGAGTACAAGGAGTTTTACAGGAAGGTCTTTCATGATTATAAGGAGCCTCTGTTCTGGATACATCTGAACATGGACTATCCCTTCAATCTCAAGGGCATCCTTTATTTCCCGAAGATAAACATAGAGTATGAGTCCGCGGAGGGTGTGATAAAGCTGTACAATAACCAGGTCTTTGTCGCGGATAATATCAAGGAGGTCATACCGGAATTCCTGATGCTCCTGAAGGGAGTCATAGACTGTCCGGACCTTCCTCTTAACGTTTCGAGGAGCGCGCTGCAGAATGACGGCTTCGTGACCAAGATATCGGACTATATCACGAAGAAGGTGGCCGAGAAGCTGTCGGGCCTGTGCAAGACGGACCGCGAAAACTACGAGAAATACTGGGATGATATATCTCCCTTCGTAAAGTACGGCGTGCTGAAAAATGATAAGTTTGCTGACAAGATCAATGATTATATCCTCTTTAAGGATATCTATGATAAGTACACGACGCTGCCCGAGGCTCTGGATGTAAAACCCATAGATACGGAGGAGGAAGCGGATGATGCGCCTGAGGAGAAGCCTGCCGAAGACAGTGAGGCATCATCTTCAGATTCCGCTGACGCAGAATCTGAACCCAAGGAAAAGAAAGTGGATGATGCGCCGGAGGAGAAGCCTGCCGAAGACAGTGAGGCATCATCTGCAGATTCCGCTGACGCGGAATCTGAGCCAAAAGAGAAAAAAGTGTTCTATGTGACCGACGAGGTGCAGCAGAGCCAGTATATCAATATGTTCAAGTCATCAAAGATGACGGCTCTGGTGCTCACATACGCCATAGACCAGCCCTTCATACAGCGTCTTGAAATGAAGAATCAGGGGATAAGATTCCTGCGCATAGACGCCGAGGTAGAGGACGTCATGAGGGGCAGGCTCTCAAAGAAGGAGAAGGAAGAGTTTGAGGAGAAGTCAAAGGATCTTGAGAAGACCATAAGAAAGACCCTGAAGAAGTCAAAGCTTTCGGTCAAGCTTGACAAGCTCAAGAACAAAAAGGTCGCATCCATGCTTACCATGTCAGAGGAGAAGCGCCGCATGGACGACATGATGAAGATGTACTCAATGGGAGAGCCTCTGCCCGAGTCGAAGGACGCGGACGGTGAGACGCTGATACTGAACGCCAGCCATCCCCTTGTGGAGAAGGTCATGGCCGATCCCGACAGCGGCGACGCGAAGCTCATAGAGCAGCAGCTCTACGATCTGGCACTGCTTTCCAACAAGCAGCTTTCCGCGGAAGAGATGACAAAGTTCATCCAGCGCTCAAATGAGATACTGCTGAAGGCATTCTGATTTTTTTGAACGGCAAGTGAGTACCTGAGTATGAAAATGAAGGAGATAACGCTGGGGCGGACCGGGATAACGGTCCCGCAGAACGGATTCGGAGCGCTGCCTATACAAAGGACCGGTATGGATGAGGCTGTAAGTATCCTGCGCAGGGCCTATGAAGGCGGCATGAGGTTTTTTGACACGGCAAGAGCCTACAGTGACAGTGAAGAGAAGCTGGGGGCAGCCTTCGGGGACGGATTCGTTAAGCGTGAGGACATAGTCATAGCGACGAAGACTCCCGCAAAAGATCCCGACAGCTTCAGGAAGGATCTTGAGACCTCGCTGGAAAAGCTGAAGACAGATTATATTGATATATATCAGTTCCACCTGATGGGAAGCTGCCTGAGACCCGGCGACGGTACCGGCATGTATGAATGCATGCAGGAAGCCCTGGCGCAGGGAAAGATCAGGCATATCGGCGGCACGGCGCACAAGCTCGGGATCGCGCGTGAGCTCGCTGAGTCCGGACTTTATGAGACCGTGCAGTATCCGGTAAGCTATCTGGCAGATGATAAGGAGACTGAGCTTATAAGGATCTGTCAGGAAAATAATGTCGGACTTATCTGCATGAAGGGTCTGGCAGGCGGACTCATCACCGATTCGAGAGCAGCCATGGCTTTCGTGGGACAGTTTGACGGCGCGGTCGCGATCTGGGGGATTCAGAGAGAAGCGGAGCTTGACGAATGGCTTTCCTACATGGATGATATGCCGGTCATGGATGATCAGATCAGGGACTTCATAGAAAAAGAACGTAAGGAGCTCGCCGGCGAGTTCTGCCGGGGATGCGGATACTGCATGCCCTGCATTGCCGGTATACAGATAAACCAGTGCAACAGGATGGCCCTGATGCTGAGGCGGGCGCCGAGTGAAGTCTGGCTCAGTGACTACTGGCAGGCGGAAATGGAAAAGATCGAGGAATGCATAAACTGCGGAGCCTGTCTTGCGAAGTGTCCGTATGAGCTCGATATCCCCGCCCTTCTCAGGAAGAATCTTGAGGATTACCGCACGGTCCTCGCAGAAAGAGGGTGATGTTTACTATACCCCCGCCGAGTGGTATACTTTGGCTGTTAACCTGAAAGAAAAACCACTGCATGAAGAGGATGTGCGATGTCTGAGGAAAGATCGAGAAATTTCATCGAAAACGAAATAGACAGGGATCTGAAGGAGGGAGTGTATGATACGGTGCATACGAGGTTTCCTCCCGAGCCCAACGGCTATC